>JAQGJO010000399.1 GCA_028290595.1 Hyphomicrobiales bacterium
CCTGATCGAACAGGCCAGCCACGAAATCAGCGAACAGATCCTGACCGAAATCCTGATCATCGAGGATGAACCTTTCATCGCGCTGGATCTGCAGGCGCTGGTCGAGGACCTGGGCCATCGGGTGGTCAATGTGGCGAGAACCCACAAGGAAGCGGTGAAGGCCGTCGCGACGCATCGGCCCGGCCTCATCCTCGCAGACATTCACCTCGCCGACGGCAGTTCGGGACTGGAAGCCGTGAACGAAATTCTGACGTCGTTCGAAGTGCCGGTGATCTTCATCACCGCCTATCCGGAACGCTTCCTCACCGGACAAGCGCCGGAGCCGGCATTCCTGATCGCCAAGCCCTATGTGCCCGACACGGTGAAGGCCGTCATCAGCCAGGCGCTGTTCTTCGATCGCAAATCGCAGAAGCGCGAACAGATTGCAGCGGCGGACTGAGCTGCCGCCTCACGCAAATGAAAAGCCTCTGTCCGATCGGACAGAGGCTTTTTTATTGAAGCGCATTTCTTCAGCGCTTTTTCATTGTCTGCTTGAGCAGCTGACCGCCGGCAAATCCCGCCACCAGTCCAGTGACGATAAGCTGCATCGGCTTGGCGTTCCTGATCGCCTCGGACGTTGCGAGAACGGCGAGGCGTTCATTGTGGTGGCCGCCATCGTCGAGCACCTTGAGCAAGGTCTCGACAGCCGGAGGAGTCGCCACATTGGGCGTATCCGCCGCAGTGGCGGGTTTAACCGCCGCTTTCACCTTAGCTGCAGCACCGGTTGGTTTCATCCCCGTCGCGGCGATAGCCGCCAGCGCGGCAGCCACGACAAAGAACCCTCCGATGCTGAGCACGGCTTCCAACTGACCGTATTGTGCCGATAGCCAAAGATAGGCGCCGGCCGTCAGAAACCCTATGCCGGCGACGGCGAATACAAGCACCAACACCATCGCCGTTGCCAGCAGGATGAAATGTCGCCCGAGACTTTGCGCCTGCTCTGCCGTATCGGCGAGAGCTTTCGAGACGAAGTTCTGCATGACGCTAACTGCGCGAACGATTCAGCAGTCCCAGCGCCACGCCGACGCCGAGCGCGATGAGCACGGCGGAATAGGGATTGCGTTCGATGCTCGCCTCGATTTCAGCGCCGGCAGTCATCGCCCGATCCTGCGCCTTGCTGGCGGTGTCGGACATCACCGTCTTGGCGGAATCCATCGCATCCTTGACCTTCACGCTGGCGTCTTCGGCCTGCTTGCTGACAAGTTTAGCAACCGTATCCGACAGTTTGGCGATGTCGTCGCGTAGCGAGGCATAGTCCTCAGCAGCCTTGCGGCCGAAGTTTTCAACGTCCTTGATCTCAGCCATTTTATTCTCCTCGATTGATCAGTATTACGCGAAGGCGGGAGATGGGCCGCTAAACGCGACCCAGTAAGATAAGCACCAGGAGCACAACGACCACTGTGCCCAATGCGCCGGAAGGTCCGTAACCCCAACTGCGACTGTGGTTCCATGTCGGGAAGACGCCAAGCAGCATCAAGACAAGAATGATCAGAATGATCGTGCCAAGCGACATCAGGTGCTCCTTCGAGAGGTTCTCTTTCGAGACACCCCGCTTATTTTGAATTCTGTAAGAGCTAACGCGCTGAAGGCGTTATCGTTCCTTTTGCGGCACTGTGGAGAAGTGAATCGCGCAAATGGGTGGCGCAGAAACGCAGGGACCCACATCTGCCGCCAGCCCTAAGACGGGTCGGCAAATGTGGGTCCATAGAGCTGCGGTTAATGCGGCGGGGGGATCGCTTCACCACACTCTGGCGACACAACACAGTCGAGGCTCAAAGGTTGCGGAGGGTCATGAAATTTTTCCGTGGGTTTAGCTCCTGCGGGAACCGGTGGCCGGACAATACGTTGTGCGCGGATCAGGAATGCGGGCCGGATGCCCATAAGGCTCAAGGCTATTCCTATTGATCACGGAAGGAACAGCACATGCTGAGGAACATCAGTGCGGCTGCGCTTGCCCTTGCGCTTGGCGGTGGCCTTGCGACAGCCCAGACAGCTCCGCAAAATTCTCCAATGGACACGCCTGCGATGACACCTTCGCCAAACTATCCGGCGCAGCAGTCCGGATCGCAGGCGATGGCATCGAGCTATATTAACAAGAACGTCTACGACGCGAGGGAAGAGAAGATCGGTTCGATCAACGATCTCCTGATCGATCCATCGAACGGCAAGGTCACTGCCGCGGTGATCGGCGTCGGCGGCTTTATCGGCATCGGCGAAAAGAACGTCGCCGTGCCATTTCAGAACGTCAAGATCTCGCTGAAAGACAATCGCGAATGGCTGGTTGTCAATACGACCAAGGAGGAGTTGCAATCGGCGCCTGATTTCAAGCGGCGCGCGGCGCAACAATTGGTGCGGTCAACGGATATTCTAGCTCCGGCGGCAACTCCGTCTTCGGCAACACCGCAGAGAATGGCTGCGTCGGAAACACCGCCGCTTGAAGGCGCCAACAGCTTTACCGAGGCCCAGGCCCGTTCGCGTATCGAAGCCAGCGGCTTCTCGGATGTGCAGAATCTCGCCAAGGACGAAAAGTCGATCTGGCGCGGCATGGCTTCCAAAGACGGCAAGAGCGTTCGCGTTGCCCTCGACTTCAAAGGCAACGTCGTCAGCGAGTAAGTGATGTGTTGGCGATCGTGAAATCACACGCCGGCGTTCTTGCCGCGAAGTGCAACCACAGGAGTTGACCATGACAGTCACAGTAGCGGGACTTTACGATTCGTATGACACGGCCGTGAGAGTCGTCGGCGATCTCGAAGCCGCCGGTGTCAGGACTGAAGACATCAGCATTGTCGCCAGTGACCATGAGGGCGCCGAGCCGACAGTCGCGTTCGATGACTTAACCAGCAATGCCGGCACCGGCGGCTCGATTGGCGCGGTGGTCGGTGGCGGGGCCGGTCTTCTCGCCGGTCTCGGCATTATCGCCATTCCCGGCCTGGGGCCGGTGGTCGCTGCCGGCTGGCTTGCCGCAGCCGCGCTGGGCGTGGTGGCCGGCGGCGCGGCAGGCGGCATCATCGGCGCCCTGACAAGCTCAGGAGTGGAAGAAGACTATGCTCAGGTTTACGCAGAAGGCGTCCGCCGCGGCAAAAGTCTCGTCACCGCGCGGGTGAGCGATGTCCAGGCGGATGTGGCGCGGGCGATCATCAACGGTTATGGCGCGGCCAATCCGGAAGCGCTTGTCGATGAGTATCGCAGCTCAGGCTGGAACAGGTTCGATGAGAATGGCCCGCCCTATTCCCGCGCTGATGCCGCGCGAAATATCGCCGCTCAGAGCCGGCCGCCGCTTTAAGTTCAACTGCCGGAACTTCTGGACCGCTCTCGTCAGAGGGCGGCCTTGGCGGATGCCTTTGTTCCCGCAGCCTGGGCGGATGTCAGGCTGGAAACACAGACATCCACCGCCTCGGCGAGATTGATTGCGGCAAAATCGGCTTCTGCCGCTGCCGAGGCGCTCTTTTCTCCAGCGTTCGGGTCAACCGCCCAATAGCCGGCAAGCACGGGCACGCCCGGATATTGGCGACGCATGCGGCGAATTAAAAACCGCGCATGAGTGGGGCTGAATTTCGCGCCGAAATAGGAAATGCAGATGAGGGCCGGGCGGCTTTGCGACGAGGCTGGCGATGAGACATTTGTGTCCGTCGTCACGGTAATCCCACGTTCCGCCAAAAGCTGGGCAAGCATGACGGACGCAGAGTCGTCGAGTATGTTGCGGCCAGGCACACACAGGACGTAAGCGTCGAGATCATTGGATTGATGATGCGAATGAGGTGTGACATCCGCGGCCGCTTTCACATCGGCCTGTTCTTCGTCGTCGTTCTTTTCCTGCTTTTCCTGCTTGTCCTGATCCTTGGTCTCGCGCTTCTTGCGTTCCTTTTCCATATTCGCCGTAAGATCGTCGATCAGCTCCAGCGCTGTTTCATGAATGATCGGCAGGCGTTCAAGTGCAAGCTTGCCGCGGCGCAGATCCAAGGTCGCCAGTCCGACGCCTTGCATGGCGACATCGTCGTAGTATTCCTGCAGCGAATGATCCTTGAGATAGACTTCAGCTTCGGCGGCAGCCTCTGCCGGATCGTTGGCAAGCATGCGAAGATAGAATTTCTGCGGCGGCGATAAAGGCGGCGCTGCGCCAAAGAGGACGTCGAAGAAAGCCAGGCCGTCGACATGGCGGCCGAGCGAAGCCAGGCAGACCGTCAAAGGCGTCGACAGAATGAGGCCGACAGGCCCCCAGAGCCAGGTCCAGAATGTCGCCGACACGACGATCGCGATCGGTGAAAGGCCGGTTGACTGGCCATGCAGCAACGGTTCCACACCCTGGCCGACCAGCGGCTCGGTGATGGCGAACAAAAGCACGGTCCACAAGGCCATATGCCAGCCCGGATCCACCGCTGCAGCGAGCGCAATCGGAAATGCCGCCGAAATGAGCGCGCCGACATAGGGCACGTAACGCAGCAATGCGGCGAGAATTCCCCATAGCGCCGGACTTGGAACACCGATGAACCACAGGCCGATGGTGATGATAATTCCAAACGAAAAATTGATGATCGTTTGGATCAGAAACAGCCGGCTCAGCCGACTGGCCGCGTCGTCGATGGTCGCCGTCGATCGGTTGAGATCCTGCAGGCCGGTCAGTCGGATCAGCCGGTCGCGGATGTCCTCGCGCTGCAGCAGAATGAAAATCACAAAGACAAGCACCAGACCTGTCATTGCAAGTGAATTCAGGGCCGGGTCCATCACCGTGCGAATCGCCTCGGCCGGCGTCATCGACTTCTGCTGAATTTCGACCAGGAGCGGCGTGGCACCCGGTGGAGAAGGATCAACCGTGGGCGTCTGTACTTGCGGTACGGGCGCACGCGCCAGCTCCTTGCTCAAATCGCTCAGGGCGTTCGAGACACGCTCGATGATCCCGCCGCCCGCCGCCATGGATTTCAGGTTGACGATCTTGTCTTTGATCGTCTGTTCATATGCCGGCAGATTATCCGCCAATAGCGAAATCTGATGACCGACAAATCCGGTGAGGGAGGCCAGCAAGAAGAAAGCAACCGTGACAACCATCAGCACTGAAGGCACGCGACCGAGCCCCCAATAGCGCAATTGCCGCACGACCGGAGCGAGGATGAAGCTCAGAAACACAGCCAGGGCGACGGGAATCAAAATCTCGCGCGCGAGATAGAGCCCGGTCACGATGATGGCGGCAATGATGAACTGAGCCGCGCGAGCCGTATAGCGTCGGCTGTCGAGCCTATCCTGATCGTAGAGATCAGCGGATTCGTAGCCATCGGGCATCAGGTCACCAGAGTTAAATTTGCCCCTGCCGGGCGAATTCGTGCTTGAGAGTTCGGTCTGCAGTTGAGTTACGGGGCGGCTTCACGATGAAGGGCGGCGCAAGCGCGCCGCCCGAGATGTTGCGATCCTTTCGGACCTGATGGTCTAGACCCGCTTTAGCGGCTGAATATGGCCAGCAGGATGATAATCGGCAGCGGTACGCCCAGCATCCATAAAAGAATTCCACGTCCCATAATCGTCTCCTTCCGGCGATCTCTCGACTACTGTTCTTTCAAAAATCCTTCTCGCAATCACCAGCGGACGAGATGGGCATAATCGGTGTTTTCATCGCGGTGACGCCCGCCAAGGCTTGCGCCCCACCACGCACCGGCAGCGCCTGCCGCAAGCGATGCCGCTGTCAGGAAGGCGACCAGAATGCCGATACGTCTTGCGGCGAGAGCGGCTTTCTTCGCTTCGGCATCCATCTCGCGAATCCGCGCCGACAAAGCGTCTGCCCGCTTTTCCGCATCAGCCTGCGGGACGCCGGCACGTGTGGCGGCGAGACGCGCCAGATAGTTTCTGTCTTCCTGCGACAGCGTGCCGTTGGCCGCGGAACGGGTCAGAACGCGCGTCACTTCACTGCGCGTCGCATCGACGTTACCCGTGCCCTGCGTGTCGCTGCGCAACAGATCGTCGGTTAGATAACCAAGCTTGTCGCTGTTGCCAGCAACATTGGTGACCGCGGCAGCCGCGCTTGTGGCAGCTTCGGCGCCGGTCTTGGCAACGCCTGAGATGGAGACGGTCGCCAGATAAGCGCCAAGAATAATGCCAAGCCCCCAGACGACGAGGCCATGAACGCCGTCGCGCACGTGGGTTTCATGACCGCCTGCCTCGGCGAGACCACGACGTAAACGGCCGGTCAGATAGCCGCCGGCGATGAAGGCGGAAATCGTCACCCAAAGGACCCATATGCCGACGGCGATGGCGTAACCCTTAGCCGAATTGCCTTCAGCGAGACGCGGCACCGAGAGCGACAATCCCAAAGCCGTTCCGAATGCGTTGAAGACGAAGAAAATGGCTGCAGCGACGACGCTGCCTGCAAGAATCGCTGCCCAATCCACATAAGAGCGGACGCCTCGATCGGGGATGGCGGCAACGCCGACAGCCGTGCGGCTTGATTCAATCATATCAAAACTCCCTCAAATTCATTGGTGCACATGGCTATCAACGAAGGCCGAGGAAGGAGAGGATTGCCATGATGACCACGATCAGGCCGACGAGATAGATGATGCCGTTCATTGCGTTTCTCCAAGTTGCATTAATCTTGGTGCCGTCAATCTAGAGCTCCGCGATGCAATGCGCTGAGCGGACAGAAAACGTCTAAAGTGTGAAATCGTTCCTTGGGTTGGGATTATTCGCGATCGCCGACAAAATGCCGTTGCGGATCGGATACCCGCGCATCATGTTGGAACATCTGCGTGTCTGAGCAATTGCCTAATTGATGGTGAAGCGGACACGGCGGCTTGCACTAGCCCGAAAGCTGGTGTTCAAAGGCTCTTTTATGGCCACATTTCGATCGAACCGGCCGAACCTGGTGAAAGATGCCTGATCCAGACCGCTCGATACCTTCTACGCCCACAGCCTCCCAAGGCGCTCTGGGGAGCGCGTCGTTGGATACTGCTTCATCAGAGACTGGCGCGCTGCGGCGGCCGCTGACGATCCGCTCGTTGCTGACGCTGCTCATTGCTGCCGTGCTCGTGCCTCTTCTGGTGCTCAATCTTTATAGCGCCGTGCGCTACGCGGATGCGGAGCGCAAGGTCATCGAAGTGCAGCGGTTCACGGTTATCGGCAATGTCTCCGAATTGCTGCATCGGGATATCGAGACGGTCGCCGGCACTCTACGGACACTGGCCGTGTCACGTGGCTTCATCGAAGCCGATCCCGAGACTTTCCGCCGGCTTGCGGCTTCAGCCGCGAAGCTTGCCAGAATCGAAGCGCTTGTCCTGTATGACAATAACGGAAAGCCCATCGCGTCGACGCTGCCGGACACCGAGCGATCGCTGGCTATCCTGAGAGACACCGCACCGATCGATGGCGCGCTTAAAGGGCAGCCGCTCTATGTTTCCGATCTACTTCCGGAGAGCGGTCGGCAGCGAACGTTTTTGATCAGCGTCCCCGTCTCTCGTGCCGACGGCGCAGCCTACGTGCTCAGTGCAGTGCTTTATTCCGACCGCTTCGAAAGTCTATTCGCCAATGCAGCCGTTCCGGCTGATTGGACTGTCGCTTTTCTCGATCGCAACGGCGTGCTGGTTGCGCGAAGCCGGAACGCCGAACAATTTGTCGGCACACCGGCGCGGCCCGAGGGGCAGGCAATCGCACGCAGCGCGGCGCAGGAAGGTTCCTACAACAGCGTGACGCTGGAGGATGTGTCCGTCTCCAACGTCTATCGGCGTTCCAGCCTGACCGGCTGGCTTATGGTTGCCGGCGTCCCCAGCCAGGTGATGAATGCGCCCCTGCTGCGCGCATTTTCATGGCTGGCGGTTGCAGGCATGGCGCTGACGGCCATCGGCCTGACGTTGGCGTCATTTCTGGCGAGCCGCATCGCTACGCCCTTGCGCAGGTTGAGCGGAGCCGCCGTGGCGCTGGTCGATGGCGGCGTGCCCGTGGTCGAAAATCCCGGCATCAGCGAACTCGGCGAAGTTCAGCGCGCCTTTGCCTATGCCGGCAAGATCGCGGAAGAACATCGCGACGGCCAGAACCGCCTGCGGTCCAGCGAATTGTTCTTTCGCCTGTTGCTCGATTCAGCGGCGGAAGGCATTTTCAGTGTCGATCGCAACGGCGTGGTTACAATCTGCAACGCGACTTTTCTTCAGCTCCTCGGCTT
>JAQGJO010000412.1 GCA_028290595.1 Hyphomicrobiales bacterium
ACGGATTTGTCGGCCGCGTGAACATGATCATCGCAGCGAGATGATCCTGCAGGTTCTTGCCGACCGGCAGATCGGCGACAGGTGCGATGCCCAGCGATCTGAGATGATCGGCAGGGCCGATGCCAGACAGCATCAGCAGTTGCGGCGTGTTGTAAACGCCGCCCGACAGAATGACCTCGCGCGCAGCCATGGCGCGCACGACGCCACCGCCTTCCACCCTGTAGTCGACGCCAATCGCACGACGGTTTTCGATCACCACGCGGGTGGCGGCAGCGCGGACACGCACGGTCAGATTGCGTCGCCTGCGTGCCGGCTTGAGATGGGCTGTAGCGGCTGACGAGCGCCGGCCGTTGCGGATCGTATATTGCGTGCGGCCAAAACCTTCCGCATCGCCGCTCGACAGATCGGGATCGTAGCGCTGGCCCGTTCGCTTGGCGGCCTCCAGCAAGGCCGCGCAGATCGGATCGGTCGCCCGCGTCCACTGCACGCCGACCGGCCCGCTGCCGCCGCGCGCTTCATTCTCGCCGTCCTCCGCCGTCTCGGTGCGCTTGAAATAGGGCAGCACATCCGCATAGGACCAGCCGTCGGCGCCGTTCGCCGCCCAGCGGTCATAATCGCCTCGATCGCCGCGCGTGTAGGTCATCACATTGATCGAGGACGAGCCGCCCAACACCTTGCCGCGCGGACTGTCGATGATCCTGCCGTCCAGGCCGGGCTCGGGCTCCGACCGGTATTTCCAATCGTGCATCTGGTGCTCGTAGAGCTTGCCCATGCCGAGCGGAATATGGATCAGCGGATTGATGTCCCGCCCACCGGCCTCTAACAGGAGCACGCGGACATCGGCATCCTCGCTCAGCCGGTTCGCCAGGGTGCAACCGGCGGAACCGGCGCCGACGATGATGTAGTCGTAGCTTTCAATTGGCACGATGGTCTTCCCCACAAGCGCCCAGTTGTCCACGTCCCACTCTTTCGCGCTTGACCGCAGCGGCACGAATAACTGGATCGGACGAACCGTGGATGTCGGGCAGCCGCCACTTGCCGCAAGTGCCAAGCCGCGTCAGGATGCCGGAAAGGCCGTCGTGCGACGAAGCCGCCGCCATCAACGGCCAAACAAGACGATCATAGGGAGAGAACCATGTGCATGTTCTGCGCCGCCGACAGCCGGCGGATGTCCTATCATTCACCTCGTGCAACGGAAAAACTGCAGACACGGCGGCGCTTTCTGCAGGCGGGCCTCGCCGCCGGCGCCTTGGCGGCGGCGGTTCCGGCCTTCGGGCAGTCGATCGCTGTTGACGATCCCGACATCGCGCAGATTGGCAAAAGCCGCCGGGTTGTGCTGAAGGGCGGCACCATCCTCTCCATGGACAGGCAGGTCGGCGATTTCCGCGAAGGCGATGTGCTGATCGAAGACGGCAAGATCCGCGCCGTCGGCGTCAACCTCGATGTGCCGCAAGACGCTGCCGTGGTGGATGCCAAGAACCGCATCGTCATGCCGGGCTTTGTCGACACCCACCATCATTTCTATCAGGGCATCCTCCGCAGCATTCTGGTCAACGGGCTCCTCAACCCGGACTACAACGCGACGATCAACGGGCCGATCACCGCCGCCTATCAACCGCAGGATGTCTATGCGGGATCGCTGATTTCCGCGCTCGGCATGATGGACATGGGCACGACGCTAGCGGTGGATACATCGCAGGCGTCGCACACGCCCGAACACAACGATGCCGGCATCAAGGCCTTGAACGAATCCGGCATGCGCGTGGTTTATGCCTACTGGCAGGGCCAGGGCCCTGCAATGCAGTATCCGCAGGATTCGCGCCGCCTGCGCAAACAATACTTCAGTTCGGAAGACCAGCTCCTGACGCTTGCACTTGCGTCGGTTCTCGATCCGAAGTCGTTCGAATATGCGCGGCAGAACGATCTGCGCATTGTCTCGCACGGCGTCGACAAGCGCCGCGAACCGCGCCTGCTCGAAATGCAGAAGGCCGGCCTGCTGCGCGCCGGCGACGAACTCATCCATTGCAACGATCTGAGCAGCGCATCCTGGAACATCATCAAAGACGCCGGCATCCGGGTGTCACTGGCTCCGCCGATCGAAATGACCATGGGCCATGGCATGCCGGGCATTCAGGACGCACTCGATCACGGTATCCGGCCAAGCCTGAGTTCGGACGTCGACGCGACGATGGCGCAGGACCCGTTCACCCTCATGCGCACGACGCTGACCGTGCAACGCGCCCTGGTGCTGCAGCGCGAGCGCAACGGCGAGAAGAACCTGCCGCCCCTGCTGACGGCACGCGACGTCCTGGAATTCGCCACCATCGAAGGCGCCCGCTGCGCAAACCTGGAGAGCAAGACGGGCAGTCTCACGCCCGGCAAGCAGGCGGATGTCATCCTGCTGCGCACGGACACACTGTCGACGTGGCCGATCAACAATGCGCCGGGGACGGTGGTCAGCGTGATGAATCCGAGCCATGTCGATACGGTCATCGTCGACGGCAAGCTGAAGAAATGGCGTGGCAAGATGGTCGGCGTCGATACCGCCCGTGTGCTGCGCCTTGCGGAGGAATCCCGCGTAGCGGTCCTGCAGCGCTGCGGCTTCAAACGCGATCTGCTGGAGTGATGTGAACGGGGCGGCAGCTCAATTTTCTGCCGCCCCGCTCCTAACTACTGCGCTTCGAGCTTGGCAAGCCGGACATATTCGGCCCAGTCCTTGATCTCTTTATTGATATGCGCCGTCGTTTCCGCCGGTGTTGCGATAAACGGCTCTGCGCCGAACTTGGCGAGAAACGTACGCGTTTCCTCCATCTTGCCGATTTCAGTGAACCAGCCGTTGAGCTTATCGACGATCGCTGCCGGTGTGCCTGCCGGTGCTGCCGTCACCCACCAGAGATTCATGTCGACGTTGGGAATGCCGGCTTCCTGCAACGTCGGAATTTCGGCCACCGGCCGCAGGCGCTTGGCGGTGCTCACCGCCAGCGGCCGCATCTTGCCTTCATTGATACGCGCCAGGGCGAACACCGGGTCGGCCATGACGAAGTCGATGCGCCCGCCGTACATGTCATTGATGAAATCGACGCTGGTGCGGTATTGCACCTGCAATGTCTCCAGGCCCGCCGAGTGCTTGTAGATTTCAGCCAGGATGGTCGCCGGGTTGTTGGCGGTGGCGTAGGAGGCCTTGTCCTTCTTCTCTTTGAGATAGGCGGTCAGGTCGGCCACGGTCTTGAACGGCTTCTGCGCATCCACCATAAGAATAAAGCCCTGGCTCACCAGCGGCGAGATATAGGCGAAGTCCTTGCGCGGATCGGTGGTCGGCTTCTTGAAGAGATAGAGCGGCGAGGCGAACGAATCCGACCCGCCGATGAACAGCGTATAGCCGTCCGGCTTTGCCCGCGCGACAGCCTCTGTCGCGATGCTCGCCGCAGCACCCGGCCGGTTCTCGACCAGCGCCGATTGTTTGGAAAGAATCGAGAGCTTGTTGGCGAAGTAGCGCGCATAGACGTCGGCGCCGCTGCCGGCGGGAAAGCCGACGATGACGTGGATGTCGCGCGATGGATAATCCTGCGCCCGCGCCGGCGCAAAAGCCAGTGTTCCGGCCAGTGCGGCAACCCCTCCGAAAACAGCAGTGCGCAAGCAAGTCGTTAAACGGCTCATGACAATCCCCCCTCTGATCCCTGCAATCGACCAAGCCCGTCCCTGCTCGCCGGCGTCCCCGGGTTATTGTCTCGACCGATCAGACGCGCGCCAGCGAGACCCGCATCTGCTCTCGTCTTCTTATTGCTTGCAGCGAGCCTAGCGCGATTGAGGGCTATCCGCCAATGGAGAAACGGCACCGTGAAACATCACGTCTGGGCCGCGGCCCATCTCCGCCTGGCCTGCTCGCCATGAAGGAACCAGTTGCCGTCCTGTGAATTCATATAAGTGTCACTTGGAGGCTGCTTATGTCACTTATTCTTCTCATCATTCTGATCGTGATCCTGTTCGGCGGCGGCTATTACGGCCGCGGAGCCGGATGGCCTGCTTGGGGCTATGGCGGCGTGCCAGGCCTCCTCATCCTGATCCTGATCATTCTCCTGGTCAGCGGACGGCTCGGCCCGGTTTAAGGCCGGCTTCATAAGCTAAGGGGTATGCAGGCGCCGCCTGCATACCCCTTTCCGCTGTCGGCATTGATCCGGCAACGACGAACTTAAGAATAATAATTCTAATCAGTTCTTAGGAAGATCCGGCTTGCCTTCATGAGCAACCAAGAGGTCATGCATGTCATTTGCATGCTCTTCTTCCGTCCCCAGAATCCCTTCCAGCATCACCCGCGTCGTTGCATCATCGTCGCCGAAATAGCGAATGAGCTCGCGATAATGCTCGACGGCGATGCGCTCGGCGATCAGGTTTTCGCGGATCATGTCGACGAGATTTTCGCCTTCAGTGTATTCGGACGCAGAACGCGATGCCAACCCTTCCGGATTGAAATTCGGAGTTCCACCAAGCTGGTTGATGCGCTCGGCGACCTGGGTCATATGCTCCTGCTCTTCACGCGCATGCGTCGCGAACTCCTCCTTGACGCTCTCGGAAGAAATGCCGGTGGCCGCGATGGAATGCATCGTATAGCGCAGGACGCAGACGATCTCAGTGGCCAGTACAGCCTGCAGAATTTCGATCGTCTGTTTCACATCGCCTTTATAGGCCGGCGTGATTGCACCCATGGCCAATTGTTTCCGTGCTTGTGCGCGTAGGGTTTTCACATCGCTCAGGAAGGGCTTTTTCGTCTCGCTTGCAGTCGCCATCGTCATCTCCGATCATCTTCACAGAAATGCCGCCACCAGATCGTCTGGCGGCGGCAGAACTCACGCTGTCCTAGCCGGTCGCTGACCTGTCATCACGCAGGTCGCCGCCAACCATCGCCATGTAGCAGGCTGCAAAAGCGCCCACGAGCATGGCCACAAAGGCCCAAAGCGATGCTGAGACTGCGATCTTTCTCGCCGTGTCCGCTGCCTGCTTGGCGGCGGTCTTGGCTTGTTCCACCGTCTGCGTCAGGCGCTGTTCCGCGTCGGCCTGGCTCAGGCCCGTCTGCCGCGCGATAACCTGCGCCACATACGTCTTGTCCGTCGCGTTGATATCGCCCGTGAGGGACTTCACGAAGATCCGGCTGACTTCCCGCCGCGACTGATCGCCATTGCC
>JAQGJO010000429.1 GCA_028290595.1 Hyphomicrobiales bacterium
TGCCGTCCTGGTGAATGCCGCTCTCGTGCGCGAAAGCGTTCTTGCCGACGATCGCCTTGTTGTATTGCACCGGGAACGAGGTCGCAGCCGATACGAGGCGCGACGCGCGGGTGAGCATCGGCGCTTCGACCTTGGTCTCGTAAGGCATCACGTCGCCGCGCACCTTCAGCGCCATCACGATCTCTTCCAGAGCCGCATTGCCGGCGCGCTCGCCGATGCCGTTGATGGTGCATTCGATCTGCCGTGCGCCGCCCTCGACGCCGGCGAGCGAATTGGCGACCGCGAGGCCCAGATCGTTGTGGCAATGGGTCGAGAAGATCACCTTGTCGGCGCCCGGCACGCGGGTGCGGATCTGCCGGAACATGTCGCCATATTCCTGCGGCGTCGCATAGCCGACCGTATCGGGCAGGTTGATGGTCGTCGCGCCGGACCTGATCGCGGCCTCGACCGCGCGGCAGAGATAGTCGATCGGCGTGCGCGTCGCATCCATCGCCGACCATTCGACATCATCGACGAGATTGCGCGCCTGCTTGACGGTCGCGGTGATGATCTCCAGCACCTCCTCTTCGGTCTTGCGCATCTGGTGCGCCAGATGGATCGGCGAGGTCGAGACGAATGTGTGAATGCGTGGCCGCTTGGCAAATCTCACGGCCTCGCCGCAACGGGCGATGTCGCCTGAAATCGCGCGGGCGAGCCCGGCGATCACCGCATTTTCCGAACGGCGGGCAATCTCGGCCACGGCCTCAAAGTCGCCGTTCGAGGCGATCGGAAAACCGGCTTCGATGATGTCGATGCCCATCTTGTCGAGCATGTGCGCGACATCGAGCTTTTCCTCGAAGGTCATGGTCGCGCCGGGGCATTGCTCGCCGTCGCGCAAAGTCGTGTCGAAAATCAATACGCGTGCCTTGTTGGTCGCGCGCTCGGTGGAACTCTGGTTATCGTTGGACATGGTCTGATCCTGATGTGCTGGCGCCGGATCCTGGTGTCGGATAGCTCAAGCGCGCGGTTGCCTCGTTCGATGCAATCCCCTGAGCGCCCAGGCAAAGCCCGGCCGGCCCTCAGGGGCGAATAAGAAGCAGACCCGTAAGAAGGAACGCGAACGCAGCCGCCGACAGGGCGTCAAAGCCCGTCCGGTCTGCAATTCTGATGGCAGCGATGCTGGCCACGGCGTCCTCGTTGCTGGCCACAATGGCCAAGACAGTTTTAATAACGCGTAATCTCCGGTTCTGGCAAGTATTTTTGGAACAAAGAGGAGATTCGCAGCAATCGGGTGGCCGCAACGCCCTGCCGGCCCGATAGCCAGACCCTCTCGCGCTAAATATTGGGGAAACGCCGTATGACGTCGCTCGCCGGTCCGCTGTTCATTCTGCTGTTCTGCGTCTCGCAGGCGCTGCGGGACGTCTATTTCGGCTTCATTTTTCAGCGGATCGACTTCTTCACCATTCTTTTGCTGGCCTTCGGCCTGTCGACCCTGGGTTTTGGCGCCTACACGCTCCTGCGCGAACCCGAGCAGTTGGCCGTGTTGCGGCGCGACCTCAAGGCCGTGGTGGCGATGAATGTCTCCACGGCGCTCGCCTGGTCCTGCTTTTTCTTCGCGCTCAGCCATATCGAACCGGCCATCGTCAACACGATCCACAGCGGCATGGCGCCGCTCACGGTTCTGGCGCTGGCGGCCTGCGGCATCAAGCTCGGCGGCGCCGGCACCTCGAACCGGTTCGAACAGGCGAGCTACGTAGTCATGACGGCAGCGCTCGCCGGTCTCTGGATCGTGGTTCTGTCCGGCCATTCCGGCGCCCCGGGGCAGGATCGCGCGGTCCAGCTCGCTGCGCTTTGCGCCCTCCTCGTCAGCGGCGCCTCGATCACCCTGAGCCTGCTTTATTCCAAGCGCCTGCACGACATCGGCGCCACGTCAGCCAGCATCACCTCGGTACGCTATTGGCTCACTATCGTGCTTGCGGCCGTCATGACCTGGCGCAGCGGCGTGCACGGCATTGCAGGCGGCGTGGATTTTGCGACAATCGCGATTGCGGCCGTCGCCCTCATCGTCATTCCGCTATTCTCACTGCAGGCGGGCATCGGCCGCACGCCGCAACTGACCGGGCAAATCATTCGCGCGCTCGGGCCGGTGCTCGTCTTTGCGGCGCAGCCGTTCGATGCCCGCCTGTCGTGGTCGGCGCCGACCTTGGCCTGCATCTTCGTCTATTCGGTCGCCATCATCGCCGCGAACGTGTTTCACGGCTGGCGTAGCCCGGCCCGGCAAAAGGCTGCCTGAGGCCCCTCCCCCGAATCCTTCTGAACCGGGCCGGTTCGGCGACCCTAGCTTCCAGTCCCTCCAAGCCCTGCTGAGGTGGCCGCCGCTTTGCCGCCATTGACAATCTGATCATCACGTGAAATATCACATGAATGTTACAACGATAAATATCAAGTTCAAGCTAGCTGGGCAGAGGGGGTCATGACATGCGCTACCTTGGGGTTGGACTACTCAGCACCGTACTCGCCTTGACTGGAGCCGTTATCATGCCGGCGACCGCGCAAACCACAGATATCGCAGCAAGCATCCGATATGGGATCGTAGCCGCGCCGGGCAATCTCTCCGACGATTTCAAGCCGCAAGAAAAGTCCGACCTCAAGTTCCTCTCAATCCGCGCCATCGACGGAAATCAGATTGAGGGTGCGTTCTGGCAGCCGAAAGGCAAATCCGCGGCCGATACGACCATAGTGATCATGATCCACGGCAGCGGCAGCAGCTATCTGCGCGCCCCCCAAAGTGCTCTGGGTTCA
>JAQGJO010000456.1 GCA_028290595.1 Hyphomicrobiales bacterium
AATAATCTTCCCCTTCATATGAGGATGCAACCCGCAAAAATAGTCGTAGCTGCCAGGTTCGGTGAAGGTGAAACTGAATGCGTCATCCGTGTCGAGAGCGCGCGAATGGATTTTTCCATTCACTGTCACAATCGAATGCGGGATGTCATCTACATTCGTCCCTTTCACCACTGTGCCCGGCTTTACGTTGAGTGTCTCGGGAGTGAAGGTGAAGTTGTCGATCTTCACGTCCGCATCGGCAGCACGCACCGCCTGTGGCGCAAGCGCGAGAACAAGAGCCGCGCCGGCCGCGCAAAAGCGGCGGCGATCGATGTCGCTAATCATAGTCAGTGTCTCCGTGGGTAGGGAATCTGCCGTCAGGCCTTCATGAGATCGTTGTCGATGATCGCCAGCGGCTGCGTGCCTTGTCTGACCGCGATCGACGTGATGCCGAGCACGCTGCGCAGCTTGTCGTCGGGCACTTTCATCGGGCCGGGCGATGGCGCCGTTCCGGGCGCCGGCTGCGGGAACGCGGTCGAGCGGGCGGTATGAAACGTCACCGCACCTTCGACCTTCTGCATGATCTGATGGATATGTCCGTTCAGCACTGTCACCGAGCCGAAGCGCTTGACGAGGCCAAGCGCCTGCGCCGCATCGTCGGTGCCCCAGCCCCAATCCGCGTTCACCGTCCACAGCGGAATGTGGGCGAAAATCACCAGCGGCGTCGAATTGCTCTTGCTCTTCAAGTCGTCGGCAAGCCACGCGATCTGGGCCGCGCCGAGCGAGCCCATGCCGCCGGCCTTGAGATCGGCGACGTTGACGAGGCCGACGAAATGCACGCCGGCATGATCGAACGAATACCAGCCGGTGCCCTGCGCCTTCAGCTTTTTACCGAAGCGATCCATATAATCGGCGCCGCGTCGCTCATCGACGATATCGTGCTCGCCCGGCACGTAATGTACGTCGAGCTTTGCAGACGAGATCACCTTTTCGGCATCGTCGAACTCTTCCGGTTTCGACAGATGCGAGATGTCGCCGGTATGGATCATGAAAGCTGGCCTGGCGGGCAGGCCATCGATCTTGCCGATGGCTTCCTGCAAGGTGGCCAGCGGGTTGGGATTGGCGGCCTGTTTGAAGCCGATGTGACTATCGGAAATCTGCAGAAAGTTGAAGCCGGTTGCGGCTTGCGCCTGCGCAGACCCGATGCCGAGCAGCGTCGAGGCTTGGGGAACGCCGCCGGCGATGGTCCACAGCACGCCGGTGCCGGCCCAAACCATGCATTCGAGCATGCCACGCCGGTCGATCGCATTCTTGTCGTCTGTCATGATGTCGTTCTCCAGACGCGCAGGCAGGTGCGCGATGCAGAGAAGACTCGAGGGTCAGCCGGTTTATTCCCGGCCACCGCGATTTATTTTTGCAGCGGGTTCATGTTAAAATTCGCGCCATGGCCTTCAAACCCCGCAAACGCAATTTCCCCCGCGCGCTCGGCGAATTCGTCGCCCAGACGATCAATCCGGTCGTTGCCAAGCAGGGATTTGGCGAGGCCGACGTCATTTTGCACTGGAAGACCATTGCCGGCCCCAGGCTGTCGGGCGTCAGCGAGCCGGTGCGCCTGCAATGGCCGGTGAAAGCGCCCAATAGGCCCACCGATGCGCCGCCCGAGCCCGCCACCCTGATTTTGCGGGTCGAGGGGGCCTTCGCGCTGGAGTTCCAGCACATGGCGCCGCTGCTGGTCGAGCGGATCAACGCCCGGCTTGGCTGGCGCTGCATCGGCCGGATCGTGCTGAAACAGGGGCCGGTGCGGGGCGAAAGCCCCAAACGGGTGAAATCCGTTCCCGCCGCGGGAGCGGTGGCGAAGGCGGCGGAGACGACCGGGAACATCGAGGATGAGGCCCTGCGCGGCGCGCTCACCCGCCTCGGCGCCCATGTCTTCACGCCCCAGCGCGCGAAATCGTGACAGAATGTGAGGAATTAGCTCAAAGTTCGCCCTTGCCGCGGCACCGCGGGCTTGCCACATTCCGCGCCTAATGGTTGTCCTTTGGTCGGTTTTTCTAAAATCTCAGTTTTCCAACAGCGAACGGTAGGTCCATGTCCGCACTCCCCAGAACGCGTCGCCAGATCCTCGAACTCGCCGGCGTCGGCGCGGCCACGGCTCTGGCCGCGGGCCTGCTGCCCTCCGCTGCCTTCGCCCAGAACGTGCCGATGGCCGATCTGATGAAGCCCGGCGCGCTGCCCGACATCTGGCAGGGCAAGGCCGATGCGCCGTGCACGATCATCGAATATGCCTCGGCGACCTGCTCGCATTGCGCGCATTTCCACGAGACGACCTACAAGGAACTGAAAACCAAATATATCGACACGGGCAAGGTGCGTTTCACCATGCGCGAATTCCCGTTCGATCCGCTGGCGCAGGCCGGTTTCATGCTGGCGCGCTGCTCCGGCGACGAAAAGCGTGATGCCGTAGTGGCGCTGCTGCTGGCCCAGCAGGCCAATTGGGCCATGACAGAGAAGCCGCTGCAGGGCCTGACCACGCTTATGCGCCAGACCGGCATGTCACAGGAAACCTTCGAGGCCTGCCTCAAGGACCAGGCTCTTTACGACAACATCGGCAAGGTGCGCGATACCGTCGCGTAAAAATATACCGTCAATTCAACGCCGACTTTCTTCATCAACGGCACGCGCCTGGTCGGCGCCGTCGCATTGGCGGAAATGGAAAAGCTGATTCTGCCGACATTGAAGAGCTGATCCACACGCAGATTCCGGGTAAACGATTGGATTCAGCCCGTTTCACACAGG
>JAQGJO010000459.1 GCA_028290595.1 Hyphomicrobiales bacterium
CGACGCTCGCCATCAGGTCGATCCCGGCATACCGCTCGAACGCCGCAGCGACGCTCAGCCGCTCCGGCTCCGCAAAAGGATCGGCGGTCTTTCCCCGCCAGACCAGCGCCGAAGCACTTGCCGCCCGCGCCGCGGCCTCGATCAGCCCCCGGCAATCCTCGATCAGCGCGCCATAGGGCGTCCTGGCCCGGTACCATTCGAGCATCGTAAACTCAGGATGATGCAGCGGCCCGCGTTCCCGGTTCCGAAACACCCGCGACAAAGCGAAAATCCGCTCTTCGCCGGCCGCCAGCAGCTTTTTGCAGACGAATTCCGGCGAGGAATGCAGATAAAGCGTCCTTTCGACGCCGTCCGGATCGACGATCTGGGTGCCGAACCCGCTGATATGGGCCTCGTTTCCGGGCGAAATCTGCAAAATGCCCGGCTCGACCTCGCAAAACCCCTGCCCTGCGAACCAGGCCCGGCAGGCGGCTGTGATCTGGCCCCGCGCGGCCAGGAACGGCTTGCGGTCGGCATGGACATGGGCCTCCCACCAAGGTGAGTTCTTGGGTGAAATTTTGGGCGAAATCTCCGGTGTTTGACTTTTTGAAGACATTTCTTCCGTCGACACGGCTGGCGCTTCGCGCGTGAATCGGTATTGTGCGCCCAAATTCGCCGGGGAGCCCCCGGTCTTAGGCCTTATCTACCTTCAGCATCAAGGGAAGCCCCGTGAAAGTTATCGCCAGCTCCATTCGCAAGGGCAATATCATCGAACGTGACGACGGAAATCTCTATCTGGTCCTGTCGGCCGAGAGCTTCCACCCCGGCAAGGGCACGCCGACGACGCAGATCGACATGCGCGGCCTGTTGAACGGCGTCAAGACGACCGATCGCTACAAGACCACCGAACAGGTCGAGCGCGCCCATGTCGAGGACGAGAATTTCGAATTCCTCTACAACGATGGCGACGGCTATCACTTCATGAACACCGCCTCGTTCGAACAGCTCTCTGTTCCCAAGGAGACGATCGGCGACAGCGCCGTCTATCTGCAGGAAGGCATGAAGGTCATCCTCAGCATGTTCAACGGCCTCGCCGTCGGCGTGCAACTGCCCCAGCGCGTCACCTTCGAAGTGGTCGACACCGAACCGGCGATGAAGGGCCAAACCGCGTCGTCTTCCTACAAGCCGGCGAAACTGTCGAACGGCGCCAGAGTCATGGTGCCGCCGCATATTTCGTCCGGCACGCGCATCGTCATCCAGACGGAAGACGGCGCCTACGTCGAGCGCGCCAAGGACTAAGCCAGAGCTGCAAGGTCTTTGAAATGGACGCGCCCGATCTGCTGACGATCACCTGCAGCGACGGTGCGGAGATCATCGCGCGGCGCTACGCCCGCGAGGGACGTCCACGGCTGCTGCTGTCGCACGGCAACGGCTTCGGCATCGACGGCTACCAGGCATTCTGGAGCCTGCTGCTGGCGGATTACGAAGTCGTCGTGTTCGACTTGCGCAACCACGGCCGCAACCCGCTGCATGATATCGAGCACCACACCGTCGCGCAGATGGCGCACGATCACGGCAGCGTGCTGACGCAGGTCGCAGCCGCCTTCGGCGAATGCAAGACTGCCGGCCTGTTCCATTCGATCTCGTCCATCGCCGCGATCATGGCCGGCGAACTCTACAAGACGAAATGGGATGCGCTGATCCTCTACGATCCGCCGTTGACCGCGCCACAAGGCAATCCCTTGCGCGACGGCGGCCAGGGCATCGACGACTATCTCGCCAACAATGCGCGCCTGCGCCGCCACCATTTCGATCGCATCGAAGAATTGGCGCGAGACTTGGGCGCCAGAGTCGGACGCAACTGGGTCGAGGGCGCGGCGCTCGACATGGCGCAAGGCACGACGCGCCCGGCCGAAGACGGCGGCTATGAATTGTCCTGCCCCGGCGACTATGAAGCACGCATCTACAAGGACAATTCACGCACCGAATCCTGGCAGGCGCTGAAGTCGCTGCAGCAGCCGACCTTCATTCTCGGGGCCGATCCGGAGGCGGCGCGCGCGCTGGCCCCGGCCAAAGTCGGCCCCGCCGCCGCAGAAGCCTTCGGGCTCGAACATGTCGCCGTGCCCGGCACCGGCCATGTGCTGCAGGTGGAAAAGCCGGCAGACTGCGTCCGTGAGACGATCCGGTTTCTGCAGCGCGCCGGGCTGCACTAGAGGGCGCGCGTCGAACAAATTTGATCGGGCACCGCCGAGTGCTAAGCTTCCAGCCAACAAGAGAAACGGCGGGAGGCCAGCATCAATTTCAAGCAGATCAAGTATCTGGTGAAAATCGTCGACCTGGCGAACATGACGGCTGCCGCACACGCTCTGGGCGTTGCCCAGCCTGCGCTCGGCGCGCAGATCCGCCAGCTCGAGACCGAACTCAACATGCAGCTCCTGGAGCGGCATTCGCGCGGCGTGTCACCGACCGAAGCCGGCAAGCTGCTGGCGAAGCGCGGCCGCCTGATCCTTGAAGAGGTTGACCAGCTTCACCGCGATCTCAAGAGTCTGACCAATGCGGCGGCCGATCATCTCTCCTTCGGCGTCAGCCCGACCATGGTGCTCATTCTCGGCGATGTGTTGCTTGCCATGGCCAAGGAAGAAATGCCTGATGTTCAGTTCAGCCTCATCGAAGAGCGCACGCCGGGCCTGACGGACGCCTTGCAGAAGGGCCAGGCCGAGGTGGGCTTTCTGTTCGATGTCGAGGAGCATCCGGGCCTCAATCGGCAAGCAGTCCTCGAAGAGGATCTTCTGCTTGTCACTGCACCGGCGCCTGGAATCAAAGACAATCCTGTCACTCTCGAGGCTGCCTTGCAGCATGATCTCGTGATGGCGGGCGCCGCGCGCGGCATCCTGCGCAAGATCGTCGCTGCCGAGGCGGCACGTCTGTCGGTCGACTTCAAGGTAACCTTTGAAGTGCATTCTATCACCGCCATGAAGGCCATGGTCATCGCCGGCAAGGCCGCGACGATCATTCCCTACAGTCTCGCCGCGCGCGAGATCGACAGCGGCGCGCTCATTGCCCGCAAGATCGACCGGCCGGGCCTGACGAGAATCCTCTACCTCGTTCAGCGCTCGGCCCGTCTGCCCCTAGCCTACGAGGACCAGCTCACCCGTTTCCTCAACAGGACGCTCGAAATGTATCTGTCGCGAACCGCGCCCTGGACCCGGGGCTTCGGCCCAGCCCGTGGAATTCCCTAGCCAAGAAAGCTCTTTGGCAAAAATCTCTTTGGACTGACTCAAAACTATTGTTTTGGACAGTTCAACAATCCGGCGGCATCATCGCCAGGATCAGGGAGATAACCAACGGCGGGCCCAAAGATCCGCTGGCAGGGATTTCAGACATGCCGACCGCAACCGCCAGACGCCAGATGAAACTGTCGATGTTTCTGACCGGCGACGGCAATTACCACCTGGCAGGATGGCGCTTGTCCGAAGATGGAGAGCGAGGCCACGGCGGCTGCGACATGCGGCAATGGGTCGAGTTCGGCAGGACGATGGAGCGCGGCAAGCTCGACATGCTGTTCATCGCCGACGGCGGTATCAGCGGCGTCAATGACATCGAGACCTTGGGGCTAACCTCGCGCATCGATCGCCTCGATCCGGTGACCATCCTCTCGGCGCTGGCGATGACGACCCGCAACCTGGGGCTGGTCAGCACCATATCGACGACCTACCACGAGCCGTTCAATGTCGCGCGCACGGTTGCCTCCCTCGATCATGTCTCAGGCGGACGCGCCGGCTGGAACATCGTGACGACGGCGAGCAAGGACGAGGCGCAGAATTTCGGCCGCACGGAACACCTGCCCCATGGCGAGCGCTACGAGCGCGCCGAAGAATTCGTCGATGTGGTGCGCGGCCTGTGGGACAGTTATGAAGACGATGCATTTCCGCGCCACAAGGCCAGCGGCATCTATATGGATGCCGCGAAGGTCAATTTCTTGAATCACCGCGGGCGCTATTTCTCGGTGCGCGGGCCGCTCAGCGTGCCGCGCCCGCCGCAGGGACATCCGATCCTGGTTCAGGCCGGGTCATCGGAACCGGGCATCAATCTGTCGGCGCGCGTCGCCGACGTGATGTTCACCTCGCAATCCTCACTGCCGGAAGCAAAAGCGTTCTACGACAAGGCGAAGAGCCGCTGCGATCGTTTCGGGCGCTCCCCTGACGACATCAAGATCATGCCCGGCGTTCTGCTGTTCATCGGGCGGACGCGGGAAGACGCCCAGGAAAAATACGAGCGCCTGCAATCCCTGATCCCGATCCGGCTGGCGCTGCAGAGATTGTCCGAAGGCCTCGGCGGCATCGATCTTTCAGGCTACGCGCTCGATGCGCCAATGCCTGACATCGCCGTCAATAACGTCCGTGTCAGTTCCGTCGAGTCTTACGCTTCCATCGCGCGCCGGGAAGGGCTGACCTTGCGGCAGACGGCCATGCGCGCGGCGGCGGCCAAGCACCATCTCACCATCATCGGCTCGCCGGCCCAGATCGCCGATGAACTCGAAAGCTGGTTTGTCAACGGCGCCGCCGACGGCTTTAATGTGCTGTGCAGCGATGTGCCCGGCGGCCTCAATGATTTTGTCGACCTCGTCGTGCCCGAACTGCAAAGGCGCGGACTGTTCAGGCAAGACTATGAAGGAACGATGCTGCGCGACAACCTGGGCCTGTCGCGCCCGCTATTGAACGAAGCGCGGGTAAGCGCATTTTCAAGCGAAGTGGACACCGGTTCGCGTGAAGAAAATGCGCTCTTTAAATAAGCTAGACGCGTCTTTCCGATCCGCCGGATCGGAAAACGCTATAGCGCATGAAACGGAGACGAAAATGCTGAAGCCAATCGAATCGAAGCAGGGCAAGGTCAGCGACAGCGAATGGCAGGCGCGGTGCGATCTGGCGGCCTGCTACCGGCTGGTCGCCCACGAAGGCTGGACCCATCTGGTCAACAACCACATATCCCTGCGCGTGCCGGGCACGACCGATCAGTTTCTCATCAACCCCTACGGCTTCCTCTATGAACAGATCACCGCCTCGTCGCTGATCAAGATCGACGTCAACGGCAAGATGCTGGAGGACTCGCCCTACGAAGTGAACGAAGCAGGCTTCATCATTCATTCGGCCATCCATATGGCGCGCATGGATCTGCATTGCATCATCCACACCCATACCGTCTCGGGCCAGGCAGTGTCGGCGCTTGATTGCGGGCTGCTGCCGCTCAACCAGAGCGCGCTGCGGTTCTACAAGCGGATTTCCTATCATGAGCACGAGGGCATCTCACGCGAACAATCCGAGCGCGAGCGCATCGCCGCCGATCTCGGCCCCAACAAGGCGCTGATCCTGCGCAATCATGGGCTTTTGACGGCGGGCATCGATGCGGCCGAGGCCTTTCATTTGATGTATCATCTGGAAAAATGCTGCCAGACGCAGATGCAGGTGCTGGCTGCGAACACGCCCTATTCGATGGCGCCGGAGCATGTTCTTGAGAACACGGCGAACATGTTCAACGCCGGCAACAAGCCGCTCGGCCGCCGCGACTGGCCGGCGCTGATGGCCTTGGTCGATGAAAAATACCCGTCCTATAAGAACTGACGTCGTCTAAAAGTTTGACTGAAAACTAAGCCTGCATCTAAGGGCTTGCCATGTTGTTGTTTGGCTTCAACCTTGGTGTGTCATTCCCGCCAAGCGAAGCGCAGAGCGGGAATCCAGGAGCAACGTGACGGCCCAATGTTGCGGCCCTTGACTCCTGGATTCCCGCTCGCGCCTTCGGCGCGTCGGGAATGACAACCCTTAGTTTTTAGTCAGACTCTAAGAACCAGAACGCAAAAACGAAACCATCAGAGGGGGAGGAACATGAAGAAACTTGGTTTGTGTCTTGTCATGGCCATATGCGTTGCTGCGCAAGCCGCTCACGCCGATGACATCGCCGACTTCTACAAGGGCAAGAATCTGACGATCGTCGTCGGCATGGCGCCACCGGATCAGCATGACGTCGACGCGCGCATGCTGGCGCGGAACATGGGAAAATATATTCCGGGCCAGCCCAACATCATCGTCCAGAACATGCCTGGCGCGGGCTCTCTCAAGGCGCTGCAATATCTCGCGACCGTCGCAGCCAAGGACGGGCTGACGATCGGCATCTTTCAGCGTGGCGTCGTCATGATGCCGTTGCTCGGCTATCCCGACGCCAGCTTCGACCCGACCACGTTCAATTTCATAGGATCAAGAGCGCCTGAAACCTCGATCACAGTCTTGTGGCGCGATGCAAAAGTGAAGTCCGTTGCCGACGCCAAGCAGAACGTGACCCTGATCGCCTCGACCGGCGGCGGCGCCGACAGCAACACGCTGCCTTACCTCTACAATGAAACGCTTGGCACCCAGTTCAAG
>JAQGJO010000482.1 GCA_028290595.1 Hyphomicrobiales bacterium
AAGAGCACGGTCAGGCGCTCGCCGTCGAAGCCGCTGATCATCGTGCCGCACACCTTGTCCGAACTAACCGGCCCCGCCTTCGGCCATGACGCGGTTCAGGAAAACGACAACGATCTCACCAAGCAAGGCAAAGGCGAGCCGCTCGGCGAACGCATCATCGTGCATGGCCGCGTGCTCGACGAGGACAAGCGCCCTTTGCCCGATACGCTCGTCGAAATCTGGCAGGCCAATGCCTGCGGCCGCTATGTCCATCTGGTCGATCAGCATCCGGCGCCGCTCGATCCGAATTTCACCGGGGCAGGCCGCACCATCACCGACAAGGACGGCTACTACAAATTCATCACGGTGAAGCCCGGCGCCTATCCGTGGGGCAATCATCACAATGCCTGGCGACCGAACCACATCCACTTCTCGGTCTTCGGCCAGTCGTTCCTGACGCGCCTCGTCACGCAGATGTATTTCCCCGGCGACTATCTGTTTCCCTACGACCCGATCTTCAATTCGGTGACGGACGAGAAGGCGCGCAACCGCATGGTCTCGAGCTTCGATCTGGAAAACACCGTGCCGGATTGGGCGCTGGCCTTCCGCTGGGACATCGTGCTGCGCGGCCGCGAAGCGACACCACTCGACACGGATGAACACTAATGTCGGAAATCACGCCTTCACAGACCGTCGGTCCGTTTTTCGCCTATGGCCTGACGCCCAAGGGACGCTGCGAGTGGGACCCCAACGGCAGCTATAGCTGGAAGGAAACCGTCGGCGATAATCTGGTCACGCCCGACGCCACCGGCCAGAAGATCCGCATCGAGGGCCGCGTCACCGACGGCGACGGTGTGCCGATCAGCGACGCCATGCTCGAAATCTGGCAGGCCGATTCGCAGGGCCGCTATCTTCACGCGCGCGGCGAGGCGCCGCGTCCGAATGCGACGTTTACCGGCTTCGGCCGCTCGGCGACCGACAAGCAGGGCATCTTCGGTTTCGACACCATCAAGCCAGGCGCGGTGCCGGGCCCCAGCGGCAAGCCACAGGCGCCGCATATCGTCGTCTGCATCTTCTCGCGCGGCATGTTGCGGCAGGTTTACACGCGGCTGTATTTCTCCGACGAGGCGGCCAACGCCACCGACCCGATCCTCAATCTCGTGCCCGCCGACCGCCGCGGCACGCTGATTGCCCACAAAGAGGCGGGCGCCGAGTCCCCGCGCTATCGCTTCAACATCCGCGTTCAGGGCGACAACGAAACGGTTTTCTTCGATATCTGAAGTAGTTACGGCGCGGCTGCATTGCCCACTGTAGCCCATAGATCGACCAAAATAGTGGGACAATGCCCAACTTAATAAGTGGGACGGTGGGACAGAAAAAATTAATCTTCCAAATATCATTGAAAATAAAACATTTTTTCTAAAGATCTCAGCCCACCCACGCTGCCCAACTATTTCACAAGCGTTATGGCCGTTGACGAAGGCTGGCCGGCTTGGTTGTCTTTGCATCTGAACGGCCGTCAGAGCCGGCAGAGGAAATCGCAAGGGCGCGCCGTATGAACGAAGCTATCCTTCAGGAAATCGGCGAATTCTGCCGCCAGCGCGGGCTGGCGGAATCGACCTTCGGCCGCCGCGCCGTCAACGACGGCAAGCTCGCCAGCCGATTGCGCAATGGCGGCCGCATCACCACCGACACGCTCGAGCGTATCCGCACTTTCATGGCGCGACAGGCCGACGCGGCGCCCGCGCGCCGCCGCATGCTGTTCGACCCAGGCACGCAAACCGCGCTGCCGACGGTGAGGCCACTGGCGCCGCCGGTCGCGTCGGGCCAGGCGAGCGACGATCCGCAGCGCAATTTCCGCTTCTTCGACAACCGGCAGAAATATCTGCTGTTCGTGAATACCTGCAGCGAGAAGTGGGAAGTCGCCAACCGGGTCAGCCTCGAGCTTGCCAACATCCATCCGCGGCCGCCGGCGGTGCGCGTGTTCGACGCCGGTGTCGGCGACGGCACGGTGCTGGCGCGCGTCATGCGCTCGATGCACGACCGCTATCCGACGATGCCGTTTTATATCGTCGCCAAGGAAATCAGCCTCGAGGATGTGCGCCTGACGCTGCAGAAGATGGCCGACCGCTTCATCGAGCATCCCTCCAGCGTCATCGTGCTGACTAACCTCGCTTACGCCGAAGCGCCGTGGCTGTCGGTCAAATCGGTGACCGCCGCCTCCAGCATGGTCTGGAAGGAGATGGCGCTGGAAGGCAACACCGCGCACAGCTTCGAGCAGCAGATCACCGCGCTCGAGCCATTCCTGGGTGAAAACTGGAAGGCGCGGGTGTCGCCGAAAAGCGGCAATCCGGTCTATGAGCGCCCGGTGGTGCTGGTGCTCTATCGCAACGATCACAAATTCCTGCTCGATCAGGTGATCCCAAAGCCGGGCGGCACCGTCGCCGACTACGACCTTGTCATCGCGTCGCAGCCTTACCGGGCGCGCGCCTCGGTGGAGTTCAAGGCCAAGCGCGTGCTGGCGCCTTTGGCGCGCGCGCTCGGGCCGGGCGGGCGCATGATCGCGATCCATTCTTATGGCCGCGATCCGGGCATGGAGATCATCCACAAGGTCTGGCCGGCCGACAATCCGTTCATGCATAGCCGCCACGAATTGCTCAAGGCGGTGAAGCAGGAACTCGGGCCGGCTGGGCGCGATCTCAACTTCAACGCCTATGCCG
>JAQGJO010000494.1 GCA_028290595.1 Hyphomicrobiales bacterium
AGGCGCTTGTCGCGCGGCGAATAGGCGAGAATAACCCAGCCGGAGCCGCCGCCCTGGGCCTTGCCCATGGACGAGAATTCAGACCGCCAGCGGTCGAGACCGCCAAAATCGCGGCTGATCGCATCGAGCAGTCCGCCGCGCGGAGCGCCTGTTCCGCCGAGACTGTCGAAATAAACCTCGTGCAGAATCATCGAATTCATCGCGATCAGCTCTTCGCGCTTCAACCCATTGATGAGGTATCCCGGCGCCTTGGCGTAGTCGAGATCGGCGAGCTGAGCCGCGATCTGCGACAGCCGTTTGACCGCGCCGACATAATTGTTCTCGAAATGACTGATGAGGACTTTTTCGGAAATGCCTTTGATATTTTTGGGATCGAGCGAGAGTGGCTTGGCTTCGTAGGTCATTGGCTTTGATCCGGGTGATTGGGTTGCTGTCTGCGCGCCTGTCGGCGTGCTGGCGAGCGTTGCGGCGCCGGCCGCGCCGGCCAGTGCCGTGGCTCCGCGAATAAAATCGCGTCTTTCAATCGCATGTTCCATTTTGACCTCTCGTGACTTTCTCTCGGGGCTTGGCTGCGGCGCATGCCGATGCTGCGAAGATCGACGACGTCGGTCGCTTCGGCATACCGATCTGATTCGTCACGTTGTTCAGAAGCGATTGCTTTTACGGTCGACATCACGCGTCCTCGCACACCGACGGTGCGGATTTCTGGACGCGATACTTGGGCTGTCGCCTCGTGGGGAGATCGCAATCCCCATGCCGATCATTAGCTCCTTGGCGACCTGATCTGTCAAGGGTCAAGCTTGGTCGGGATTTAACGTGATGATTCGTTTAGTGTTTACAAGCTATTGTATTTAAATGCTATTTCCGCTTCTATTTGTGATCTTCCACACTCGAAGGGTGGACCTGACGGCATTCGTCGGCCGTAGCGGACCCACCGGGCCGGGCCGCCGCCGCCGCAAACTCTCGCAATCGCCGCCGGTCCGTGCTAACCGCTGTCGCTGATCGTCCGCGGGCCGCGGATGCAAACCATTCTTCCGGAAAGCAGATGTCGGATTTTATTCGCGAGGTTGACGAGGAATACCGCCGGGACCAGGCCGCCAAGTTCTGGGTGAAGTACCAGAACTGGGTCATCGGCGTCGCCGTCCTGGTCGTCATTGCGACTGCCGGCTGGCGGCTGTGGGAATCGCAGAAGCTGAAGGCGGAGCAGGCTGCCGGCGCGCAATTCCAGGCGGCGCTGCAACTCGATCGCGATGGCAAGAGCAAAGAAGCCGAGGACGCTTTTCTCGACATCGCCAAGTCCGGCCCTGCCGGTTATCAGATTCTGGCGCGCTTCCGAGGCGCTGCTGAAATAGCCGGCCGCGACCCCAAGGCGGCGGTGCAGGTTTACGATGCGCTCGCCACCGACGCGACAGTCGACCCGGTGCTGCAATCGGCTGCGCGGCTGCGGGCAGCGTATCTGCGGGTCGACGATGCCGATCAGGCGGAAATCAAGCAGCGGATCGAACCGCTGGCCGCGCCGACCAGCCCGTTCCGCCATTCCGCTCGCGAATTGCTGGGTCTTGCCGCGTTGAAGGCCAATGACATGCAGGCCGCCGGCCGTTGGCTCGACATGATCGTCGCCGATCCGCAAGCGCCGCAATCGCTGCGCGACCGGGCTACCACTTTGCTCGGCCTCGTCGCCTCCGGCGGCGTGGCGGGCTGATACGCACGTCCTGAGACGGACGCGCCAGATTTTGTTTGAACGTTTTTTTAGACGGCCGGATGCATCATCCGGCTGTCGGCGTTCTAGAGGGCATTATGCATTTCACCATCGCCATTATCGGCCGGCCGAATGTCGGCAAGTCGACCCTGTTCAACCGTCTTGTCGGCAAGAAGCTGGCGCTGGTCGATGACCGGCCAGGCGTCACGCGCGACCGTCGCGAGGGCGACGCGCAGCTCGGCGATCTCGAATTCTCCATCGTCGACACTGCCGGTCTGGAGCAGAGCGATCCGGGATCTTTGACCGGCCGCATGCGCGCCCAGACCGAAGCCGCAATCGAAGGCGCCGACGCGATTTTCTTCGTCATTGATGCACGCACCGGGTTGACGCCGACCGATCGTCATTTCGGCGACCTGGTGCGCCGCTCCGGCAAGCCGATCATCCTGATCGCCAACAAGGCGGAAGGCAGAGTAGGCACTGCCGGCGCCTATGAGGCCTTCGACCTTGGCCTCGGCGAACCGATCGCGCTGTCGGCCGAACATGGCGATGGCTTCAGCGAACTCTATTCCGCCGTGCGTGAAGCGCTGCCGGAACAGACGGCGCTGCCCGGCGATGTCGAAGATGACGATGCCGCGCCGCTGGTGCTTGGCGACGAGGAAGACGGCAGCGAGCTTGATCCGTCGAAGCCCTTGCGCATTGCCGTCGTTGGCCGGCCCAATGCCGGCAAGTCGACATTGATCAACCGCATTCTCGGCGAGGACCGGCTGCTGACCGGGCCTGAAGCCGGCATTACGCGGGACTCGATTTCGGTCGATTTCGTCTGGACGCCGCCGAGAGGCGACGACCGCAAGATGAAGCTGTTCGACACGGCCGGCCTTCGCCGCCGCGCCAGCATTCAGGACAAGCTGGAAAAGCTGGCGGCGGGCGATGCGATACGCGCGGTGAAATTCGCCGAGGTCGTCGTGCTGCTGCTCGATGCGACGATTCCCTTCGAGAAGCAGGACCTGACCATCGCCGATCTCGTCGAGCGCGAGGGCAGGGCACTGGTCATTGGCCTCAATAAATGGGATCTCATCGAAGACCAGCAGAAACTGCTGAAGGAACTGCGCGAGAAGGCTGACCATCTGCTGCCGCAAATACGCGGCATGCCGGTCATTCCGGTCTCCGGCCTCGAAGGCATGGGCCTCGACAAGCTGATGGCGGCGATCCTGCGCGTGCATGAAGTGTGGAACAAGCGGATCTCCACCGGAAGGCTCAACCGCTGGCTCGAAGGCGCCGTCGAACGCACGCCGCCGCCCGCCGTCTCCGGCCGGCGCATCAAGATCCGCTATATGACGCAGCCGAAGGCGCGGCCGCCGTATTTCGTTCTGTTCGGCAATCAGCTCGATCATTTGCCGACCAGCTACGAGCGCTTTCTCATCAACGGATTGCGCGAGACGTTCGAGTTTTCCGGCGTGCCGCTCCGCCTCTCGAAGCGTAACAGCAGCAATCCGTTCGAAGGAAAACGCAAGCCACCCGATCGCAATCGCAAGCGGCATTAATATTATCCGTTGAGCTTCTTGAATGCGGCAAGGGCGCGCTCGCGCGCCTGAGCGTGATCGACGATCGGCGCGGGATAGGTCTCGCCCAGTTTGATCCCCGCCTTCTGCAGCACTGCCACCGATGCGAGCCAAGGCTTGTGGATGAAGTCTGGCGGGCATTCCGCAAGCTCCGGCACGAAGCGGCGGACGTAAGCGCCGTCGGGATCGAACTTCTCGCCCTGCAGGATCGGATTGAAGATGCGGAAGAAGGGAGCGGCATCGGCGCCCGAACCCGCGACCCATTGCCAGCTTGCGGCATTGTTGGCGGGATCGGCATCGACCAGCGTATCCCAGAACCAGCGCTCGCCTTCGCGCCAGTCGATCATCAGATGCTTGATCAGGAACGAGGCGACGATCATGCGCACCCGGTTGTGCATGAAGCCGGTCTGCCAGAGTTCGCGCAGTCCGGCATCGACGATCGGGTAGCCGGTCTTGCCCTGTTGCCAGGCCTTCAGGTCTGTGCCGGTCGCAGCGCGCCAGGGAAAGTCATCGAAGCGCGCCTGGAAACTCTTCCGCGCCAGGTCGGGGTTGTGGAACAGCAGATGATAGGAGAACTCGCGCCAGCCGATCTCCGAGAGAAACTTGTCGACATTGCGCGCCGCCGCCGCCGACTTTGCAGCGGCATGCTGGGCCGCATGCCAGATCTGGCGTGGCGAGATTTCGCCGAAGGCAAGATGTGGCGACAGGCGTGATGTCGATAGCCGGCTGGGGCGGTCACGTTCGTCGGCGTAATGCAGGAGAGTGTCGTCCAGGAAGTCGACGAGCCGTGCTCTGGCGCCGGCCTCGCCGGGCGTCCATTCATCGCGCAGGCCTTCGGCCCAGTCCGGCTTCGTCGGCAGAAGATCGAGGTTATCGATGGCGACACGCAGCGGAGCCTGCTTGTTCCAGGCGACGGCCGCGAGTTGGCGCGGCGCACGCGAAGGTTCAGCCGGTGGCGGCAGCGTTCGGCACGCACGCCAGAACGGGGTGAACACCCGGAAAGGTCCGCCGTTCTTTGTTTTCACGGTCCAGGGTTCGTGCAGCAACTGGCCGTTGAAACTCTCGGCGGCAACGCCCAACGCCGTGAGCCGGCTCTTGATCTGCGTGTCGATGTCGATGCCGGCGGCATCGTAGCGGCGCGTCCACATCATATACTTCGCGTCAAAGGCTGCTGCAAGGGCGGGAATCAATTGCACCGGGTCGCCGCGCAGAACATCGAGACGGCCGCCGATCTGCTCGAGGCCGGCGGCGAGCGCGGCGAGAGAATGATGAAGCCACCACCGGCTGGCGCCGCCGGGGGTGCGCACTTTGCCGCTGCTGTCGAGAATATAAATAAAGAGGGGCGGGGCGCCCGAGGCGATCGCCGCATCCACGGCGGGATTGTCGGCAAGGCGCAGATCGTTGCGCAGCCATACGATCGAAGGAGAGATTGCAGCCATTGCCCTTTGGCGGTCGGAGAAGGTCGAACACCTCCTAAACTGGAGCGCTTTCAGACAAAATCAACGGCGCAGAATCACGCCGCGCGCCCTGAGGCGCGCGGCGTATCAGAAGCCCCTGATTGGGACTGTTAGCGCGCGGTGTCGTTAAAGTGCTGCTGGGCAATGCCCAAAAGCTCGCGGTCCCTGACGTTCGCGTCATAACCGTCGGCGAGCGACGGCCGGTCGAGCGGGTGGTTGATGGGGTTCATGCCGGAGTCGGTGGTCCGCTGGCGGATGTCGTTCAGGCGCTGCTGTTCGATATCGAACTGCGAGAGCGACTGCGCGAAGGACGACGTGGACAGCGTAACGATCGCGATCAACGCACCGGCCACAAACGTGCCTGTCTTGATCATTGTAAGTCTCCTGATTGTAGATGTTTTTGGTTCACCGAAGACGTCAAAGAGAAATCTCTTCCGTCTTAACTTCACGCCCTTGCAGCGTCGGTGCCGGAATAGCCATCGCGCGGGAAGATTAAATGCGTCCTTCGGATCGGTGACGATGACGCGACAATGCTTGCGGCAATCGCAGAGTTAAACACGTTAGCGTGATAACCAGCATGCCCATCTCGCTTCAATCATGGACTCTGGAATCATCTGCACAAAATTAGGCCGCGCGCCCTGGGGCGCGCGGCGGGTTTAGAAATGCTTTTATCCGTGACGATTAGTTCGCGCGTTGCCGATAAACGCCGAAGAACTGACGGTCCGAGCCGTATCGGGCGCTCACCGGTGCATGGTCGAGCGGACGATTGTAGTTATTCAAACCGGCGTCCGTGGTCTGCTGGCGGATGTCGTTCAAACGCTGCAGCTGGATATCGTACTGCGAGCGGCTCTGCGCGAAGGACGGCGCAGAAAACGAAACAACGGCGATCAACGCACTGGCGATAAGGGTGCCTGTCTTGATCATTGTAATTCTCCTAATGCATATGCTTCTTGTTTCATGAAGACGATCGGAGAAAGATTTCAAGGAAAGATTTTCTCTCGTCTTACGTGGCGCCATTGCAGCGCCAGGCCACAGAGATATTCACCGGACCGAAAAATTAAAGCTCTTTGGTGATGTTCATCTGCGAATGCAGCCATGCGATGCGCGGGGCTGTAACTATCTCACCGCGGGAAGACCATCAGCCGTATATAATATCGATTGTATATGAATAGGCCGCACACCCTGAGGCGCACGGCCTATTCACATGCTTTAAGTTGCGA
>JAQGJO010000108.1 GCA_028290595.1 Hyphomicrobiales bacterium
AAATGGCGCAGATCCGTGACGCCAAGCCGGACGTCGTGTTCCAGTTCCAGCCCGGCGGTCTCGGCATCGCCTTCGCCCGCCAGTATCAGCAGGCGGGTCTGCTCGGCACCATTCCGATGGTCGTCGCCGCCCCCTCGCTCGACACCGTCATCATGAAGGCCATCGGCGACTCGGCGCTCGGCATCAACGTGTCGTCGCACTGGAATGCGGATTTCGACAATGCATCGAACAAGCAGTTCGTTTCGGAGTTCCAGAAGAAGTACAACCGCCTGCCGACGTCCTATGCCGCCCAGTCCTATGATGCGGCGCTTGCCATCGGCGCGGCCCTGAAAGGCACCGGCGGCAAGGTGGATGACCTCAAGGCCTTCCGCACCGCCATGCTGAAAGCTGACTTTGCGTCGGTTCGCGGCGCGTTCAAGTTCGGCAACAACCAGCATCCGATCCAGGATTGGTATGCCCTGCGCGCCGAAAAGGACGCCAGCGGCCAGCTTGCCCTTGTCACCAAAGGCAAGGTGCTTTCCAATCACTCGGACTTCTACGCCAAGGACTGCAAGCTTTAAGCTGGCAGGTTTGGACGGTTCGCTGGCGCAGGCATTGGCGATGTTGAACGAATATCTGATATCGCAGCGATGTGACCGCGATCACGATGTAACGACTACGGGAGCGCCCGCATGGCGCTCCTGATCGAGCAGAGCCTCAACGGCATTCAGCTCGGCTTCATGCTGTTTCTGCTGGCGGCGGGCCTGACCTTGATCTTCGGGATCATGGGCGTCATCAATCTGGCGCAAGGCTCGCTGTTCATGGTTGGCGCCTATGGGGCAGCCGTCGTCTCGGCGCAGACCGGTTCTTATATTCTTGCCGCCATCACCGGTCTTGTCGCTGCCGCGGTCGTCGGCATGGCGATGGAATATCTGGTGATCCGCAGGCTCTATGCGCGCGATCATCTCGATCAGGTTCTGGCGACCTTCGGCCTGATCCTGTTCTTCAACCAGATGACGGTCATTCTGTTTGGACGCCAGCCGTTGTTTGTCCAGATCCCACCCTTGCTCGATGGATCCGTGCACATCATCGCCGGCGTCTACTATCCGCTCTACCGGCTCGTCATCATCGGCGTCGGCCTGCTCACGGCCCTTGGCCTCTACGTTCTGATCTCGCGCACGCGCATTGGCATGCTGATCCGCGCCGGCGCCACCAATCGCGACATGGTGCGGGCACTGGGCGTCGACATAAGGCTGCTCTACACGATCGTCTTCGGGCTCGGCGCCATGCTGGCAGGTCTCGCCGGCATCATGACCGGCCCGATCAGCGCCGTGCAGGTCGGCATGGGCGAGCAGGTGCTGATCCTGACCTTTGTTGTCATCGTCATCGGTGGCGTCGGCTCGATCCGCGGCGCCTTCGCCGGCGCGCTGATCGTCGGCATCGTTGACACCTTGCTGCGCGCCTTTCTGCCGACCTTGCTGCGCCATCTCATGGCCAGTGGGTCGGAGGCCGATGCGCTGGCCGGCGGCATCTCCGCCATGGGCGTCTATCTGCTGATGGCCATCGTGCTTCTCGTGCGCCCGAAGGGGTTGTTGCCCGCCAATGGCTGAGACGGCGCCCCATCCGAAGCGGAGCAAACCGAAAAACGTCAGGTCGCGCCTGTTGCTGGCGCAACTGCTCGTCATCCTCATCGTCTTGCCCTATCTCGCCAATCTCATCGGGCAGCCGGCGCTGACCTCGCTGGCGACGCGCATCATCATCCTCGCCATCGCCGCCGCCAGCCTCAACCTCATCATGGGTTATGCCGGCCTGGCGAGCTTCGGCCATGCCGCCTGGTATGGCGTCGGCGCCTATGTGGTCGGCATTCTCTACCGCCATTCGGTCACCGGCGATCCGCTGTTCGGCCTGCAACTCGGCACCGATCAACTGCTGATCACCTTGCCGGCCGCCATCATCATCGCCGGTCTGTTTGCAGCGGTGTTCAGCGCTTTGTCGCTGCGCACCTCGGGCGTGCAGTTCATCATGATCACGCTGGCCTTCGCGCAGATGATCTTCTTCTTCTTCGTCGCGCTCAAAGCTTATGGTGGCGATGATGGGCTCATCATCCGCCGCCGCAACGCCTTGCCCTTCGTCGATACGCGCGACGGCCTGACGTTCTACTGGATCTGCCTCACCGTCGCCGTCATCTGGTACGCCATCATCTCGCGCATCGTCGGCTCACGCTTCGGCCGCGTGCTCGAAGGTATCCGCCAGAGCGAGCGGCGCATGGCCGCCATGGGCGTACGCACCTACGGCTACAAGCTGGTGGCCTGCATCATCTCCGGCATGGGCGCGGGCCTCGCCGGCGCCTTGATGGCCAACCACATGCGCTTCGTCAGCCCCGACATGATGCACTGGACGCAGTCGGGCGAGTTCATGTTCATGGTCATCCTCGGCGGCTCGGGCACCTTGCTCGGCCCTGCCTTCGGCGCCGCCGGCCTCATCGGGCTCGAAAGCCTCCTCGCGGCGTGGACCGAGCATTGGCAGGTCATTCTCGGGCCGCTGCTCGTGCTCGCCATCCTGTTCACGCGCGGCGGCCTGTCGGGCCTCGTGCGCATGATCCGGGGAGGCGCTCGTGACTGAGCCGCTGCTTCAGGTCGACAATCTGGTGAAGAATTTTGGCGGCGTCCGCGCGACGGACGATCTCACGCTCGATGTCCGCGCCGGCGAAGTGCATGCGCTCATCGGCCCCAACGGCGCCGGCAAGACCACGTTCATCGGCCAGCTTATGGGCGAGATCGCGCCCGATGCCGGCGTCATTCGCTTTGCCGGCGCGCCGCTCGGCGGGCTCGACACGCCGGCGCGCGTCAGGCTCGGCATCGCCCGCACGTTCCAGATCACGCAATTGCTCGACGAAGACACCGCGCTGTCGAACGTGGCGCTGACCATTCAGGCGCATCAGGGCCATTCCTTCCGCTTCTGGAAGAAGGCCGGCGGTGACACGAGCCTGTTCGGTCCGGCGCAAACCTATCTTGCCGCCGCTGGCCTTGCCGAGCGTGGCGCCGTACCGGTGCGCGATCTCTCCCACGGCGAGCACAAGCAGCTTGAACTTGCGATGGCGCTGGCAAGCGAGCCGCGGCTGCTGCTGCTCGACGAACCGATGGCCGGCCTCGGCGCCTCCGAAAGCCGCCAGATGGTCGACAGTCTGAAAAGCCTCAAGGGCAAGACCGCCATCCTGCTTGTCGAACATGACATGGACGCTGTCTTCGCGCTCGCCGATCGCATTTCGGTTCTGGTCTACGGCAAGGTCATCGCCACCGGCACGCCGGCGGAAATCCAGGCCAATCCCCAGGTGCGCGTGGCCTATCTCGGTGAGGGCGATGCCTGATGCTCGACGTTCCAATGCTCGACTTGCAAGGCCTCCAGGCGTCCTATGGCGCCAGCCGCGTTCTCTTCGATATTTCGCTGCAGGTCGGCGAGGGCGAATGCGTCTCCCTCATGGGCCGCAA
>JAQGJO010000525.1 GCA_028290595.1 Hyphomicrobiales bacterium
CCCAGCCCGAGCCGATCTCGATGACGCGCATGCCGGGTTTCAGGTCGAGCTTGGCGGCGATGTGAACGAGCTTGTAGTGTTGCGCCTGCTCGAGCGTGTCGTTTTCCGGATCGCGGAAATAGGCGCAGGAATACTGCATCTGGTCGTCGAGGAAGAGCCGGTACAGATCGGTCGAGACGTCATAATGATGGCGGGCATTTTTCGCCGCCGTGCCGACCGGATTGGACTGATGCCATCGCCGCAGCGCGCGCCAAATCTTGCGGATGAGTTTTTGCGAGCCATGGCCGGCGAGGCCGGCGCGGTTGACTGAAAACAGCATCAACAGATCGTGGATCGTGGCGCCGTTTTCAAACGTCAGGCCGCCGTCCATATAGGCTTCGCCGGCATTGAGTTCGGGATTGAGGAACAGTTTAGTCTCAAGCCCGGGCCGGTTGATGCGCACGGTGACGTCAGGACCAGGCGTCTCGCCGCCAAAGACGTGCAGGGTGCCGGCCGCATCGTAAAGACGCAGCGTTCCGTTCCTGACGAATTTGTTCAGAAGTCCCGTGAGCAGACGCAAATTCCTGGTACTCCCCAAAGAGAAGCTGCCGCGCAACGATACCGCTTACACTAGTTTGTTCCGCTCTGCGGCTCAATGAATTGTCGGCGGCGCATCACCCACCAAACGCAACTCCATGCTGCCGATCAAGTCCGCCCGCATAGCTTCGGCTTTGCTGCGGTGCGCCTCTGTTTGCTCCCATGTCGTGGCATTCGACCCCAGCAGGACAAAGCCGCCGAGCACGGCCGAGGTGGCCGCGACAAAGGCGGTCGGTCCAAACGGTAGAATCCATAGCAGGAACAGCACGAACCAGAGCGCGCCTGCGCCCACGGCGAGCTTGGCCGCGAGGGAAATCTTGCGGCAGCGCTCGATCGATGCGGTCAGTTCCTCGATGCGCTCTTCGAGCTGGGCGATCCGGTGGGATGTGTCGCCTTCGCCGATCAGAGGCGGCATGCTGGTGTCCGCTGTCTTAGGCCGGCTTCTTGTTCTTGTAATAAGGCTCGACAGACCCGGTGAGCTTGATGGTCAGCGGATTGCCGTAGCGGTCGAGCGCCTTGCCGGCGGCGACGCGAACCCAGCCTTCGCTGACGCTGTACTCCTCGACATTGGTCTTCTCGACGCCCTTGAAGCGGATGCCGACGTCACGCTGCAGCGCTTCGGCATTGAAGTAGGGGCTGCGCGGATCATTGCACAGGCGGTCGGGCGGGGCGTCGTTGTCGATGGCGTCTGGCTTGGTATCGGTCATGGCTCGGGTCCTCAGCCGGCCTTTTCTCACGGCGCAGAGGCGATGACAACAGCCCTCCGGAGCGTGCTATCTATCTGTCCGATATGGCCGAATCTCTCAAAAATATCGTTGTCGTGGGGCAGGGCGCGGCGGGGCTGGCGGCAGCGCTTGCCGCGGCGCAGGCAGGTCGCGGTGCGTTGCGCGTCACGCTAGTCGACAAGGCGGCGGAGAACGAAGCGGGCGGCAATACGCGCTGGTCGCCGTCCTACATGCGCATGGCGGCGGTCGATAAAGTCGAGCCGAGCTTCGTGCACGACATGCTGGCGGCCACCCAATATCGGGGCGACGAGACATATTTCGCGACGCTCGCGCATCAAGCCCCGGCCACCTGCAAGTGGATCCAAGCGCAGGGCGTCGAGTTCATCAAGCCGACTTATTATCTCGCCAAAGGCCCGCCGCGCATTCAGCCGCTTGGCGGCGGTCCGGCGGTGGTGAAGCAACTGGCCGCGGCGGCCAAGGCCGCCGGTGTCGTGTTCCGCTACAGCTGCGCCGCGCGCTCGATCGACATCGCCGATGACCGCATCGTCGGGCTGCAAGTCGTGCACGAGAACCAGCGCGAGACGCTAAAGGCCGACGCCATCATTTTATGCTGCGGCGGTTTTGAAGGTGACGGCGCCAGGATGCGGGAGCATTTCGGCGATGGCGCCGAGACCATGCGGCTGATCTCGCCCGGCGGAAAATTCAATACCGGTGACGGCATCGCCATGGCGATGGCGCTGGGCGCGCAAAGTTCGGGCGACTGGAACGGCATGCATGCCGAGCCGGTTGATCCGCGCTCGAAGAATTCCGCCCCGGTGGTGCTGGTCTACCCTTACGGCATCGTGGTCGACAAAAACGGTGACCGCTTTTTCGACGAGGGCGCCGGCTTAGTGCATGAGACGTGGGAATGGTTCGCGCGCGACATGCAGTTCAAGGCGCCCGGCCGCATGGCTTTCGCCATCCTCGACAGCCGGCTGCTGACGATCGAGGGCTATGAACGCGCCATCCGGTCGGAAGTGCCGCCGGCGCGCGCCGAGAGGCTTGAACAACTAGCGGACATTATCGGCGTCGATCCAGCCGGACTTGCCCGTACGGTCGCCGCTTACAACACCGCCTGTACAGGCGATCCGGCCAAATTCGACGCGACACGCTGCGACGGGCTGAAAGCCTCCGCCAAGCTGACGCCGCCGAAGTCGAACTGGGCTCGCGCCATTTCGCAGCCGCCATATCTGGCTTATCCGCTGGTCGGCGCGGTGGCCTATACCTTCGGCGGGCTGGCGACCGACG
>JAQGJO010000546.1 GCA_028290595.1 Hyphomicrobiales bacterium
CACCGGCGACCAGCGCGACGAAGCCATCCGCGCCGTCGAAGCATTTCTGTCCGTCGGCGAAAAGGATCTGGCATTCCGCCTGACCGTCGATCTGGCGCGCACGCTTGAAGACAAGTCGCAGATCGCAGCGCTCGCCGCCATCACCGCGCGCGGCCGCGACGCCCGCGCCACTCTGCTGCTCGGCAAGCTGACCTCGCAACGCGGCGTCGCGCTCGACGATGTGGCGTTTCCGATTTTCGGCGTTCCCGATTTCACGCCGCTGGCAAAATCGGTCGCCCTCCCGGTCGTCTATTCGATCGCGCGGCAGGAAAGCGCTTTTCAGGGCGATGTCGTCTCTCACGCCGGCGCCAAGGGCCTGATGCAGATGCTGACCTCGACTGCGCGGCGCACAGCGCAACGCGCCGGCGTCGCCTTCGACGAAAAACGCTTGCTGAGCGATACGGCCTTCAACGCGCAACTCGGCGCGGCGCATCTCGCCGACCTGATGGACGAACAGGGACAATCGCTGATCCTCACCTTCGCCGCCTATAATGCCGGTGGCAAGCGGGTGAAAGAATGGATCGCCGCCTATGGCGACCCGCGCAAGCCCGGCGTCGATCCCATCGATTGGGTCGAGCGCATTCCCATCACCGAAACGCGCAACTATGTGCAACGCGTGGCTGAGAATCTGGGCATCTACCGGGCCCGCCTCAACGCCGGCGACAAGAGCCCACAGCTTGTGAACAAGGATTTGCGCGCAAAAGAAGCCAGGCTTTGAATCAGGGCTTTAAACGGACGCGGCTGTCATGACCAGCCGCTGCGAGCCGCCCTGCGCAGACCCGACCGTACGATGAGACGGTGGAAGGGCATGATCAGCGCGAGGTACAACCGTCCAAGACGATTATGACATTGGACGACGGTTGTCGCGATGAGTTCAAATCCCGCCTCCTCGGGCCGGCTCCGTAACAATACCGATGCGCGAAAGTCGAGATGGCGATCGTCTTCGCCAACAATCAATTCGCGCTCCGAGCGCGAACGGATCGGAAAAAAGCCGATTGTCTCCGTCCCATTGCTGCCGGCCTCGGCCCGAATATACTCAGTCGACTTGACGCCGAACATCGCCATGACGGCATTGCGCACGCTAAGAAGTGTGCTGACCCAACGCGGCGATCTGCCGAGCATGGCACGAGCCAGCACATCGATGTTGTGGGTGGCGCCGGTGGGCAATGTGAGAGCGTAGGCGTCCACCATGTCGGCATTCGGATAGAGGTTGGCGATACCGCTCTCGCTTGGAGGGGTGACGAGACGAACATCTCGTATACCGGACGCTGCTGCCATAAAACCCGCTTCCTGCGTATCGAGACCAGCAATAACCTATTGAACGTCAGTCGTCACCTAAAGGCCAAGCGCATGTTCAAGCGAAGCGGACCGGAAAGCCGCTCTGGACATCCAGCCCGAACATCCCCGATAAGTGTTGCGCTTTCTCCATGGGAGGCGATCGTGCCGTGGCTGGGAAAGGACGCAGGCTTGACGACCAGACGCACGCCGTCGAAAAAGACTTCGCCGCAGGACAAGCCGGACATTGCGACTGAGTCCATTGTCGACGTGATCATCCGCCGCATCAAACACGATATTCGTCACGGCCGCTTTGCACCGGGGCAGCGCCTGATCGAAGCGGATGTGCAGCAGATCACCGGTGCCAGCCGTGGTCCGGTGCGCGAGGCCATGCGCCGTTTGAGCGCCGAAGGCCTCCTGGAAATGCAGCATCAGAAAGGCGCCCGCATCCGGACGCTGACGCGCGATGAGGTCGAGCATCTCTACGACGTGCGCGAAGTCATCGAAGGCTTCGCCGCCGAACGGGCGGCGCTTCAGTTCGAGAATGCGGCCTTTCGCAAAAAGCTGACTGATATCGAAAAGAGCTTCGACAAAAATTTCGACGGCTCCGCGCAAACCTACATGGATTATAATGAGAGCTTTCACCGTTTCATCGTGGAGCAGAGCAAAAACGCCTATCTGGAGCGCATCGTCCACGATCTGCAGATTCCGCTGGTGATGCTGCGGCTCTATCCGATCATCGATCGCGCCATCATCATGCGCTGCCGCCGCGAGCATGCGATCATCGCCGAACATCTCCTGAGTGGTGACGCGGCCCGTGCGGGAAAGGCGATGCGGCAGCACATCCGATCGATGAAACAGACGGTGTTGGCCAAGGCGACGCTGCTAACCACCTGAAAGCAATACCGCGATTTGAACGCTTGACGCTTCGAAAAAATGTCCTACACTTTTATCCTACAATAATTTTAGGGAGGTTCTCCATGCGAGCCCAATCAGCGAGCGCAACCGCGAAAGCAGCACCATTCCGCGCCGATGTTGTCGGCAGTTTCATGCGGCCGGCGCGGCTCAATGAAGCCAGAGAACGTCTGCTCGGCCCACAAACGCCGGATCAGCATCTTGGCCCGCACGATAATGCAGAATTGAGACTCATCGAAGACGACTGCATTCGTGAGATTGTGGCGATGCAGGAACGTGCCGGCCTCAACTCAGCAACCGACGGAGAATTTCGCCGCCGTAGCTGGTGGCTCGACCTCATCATGGGGTGGAACGGATTTGCAGCCGATCGCAAGGGGACCACGGAGATGATGTGGCGCAACAAGAGCGGCGCAACGCAACCGTTCTCACGGCTGTGGGTCAACGGACCGATCGAATGGCGTGACAGCGCCACCGTCCGGGCTTTCAAGTTTCTGAAAGCCAACACAAAGCTGGTGCCCAAGGTCACCCTGCCCGCGCCCATCCTCGTTCACATGTATGCCTGCGGCAACAAAGGCATTCTCGAAGGCCACTACAAGGATGTCGACCAGTTCTGGGACGCTGTCGTCGCCGCCTACGTCAAGGAAGTCGAGGCACTGGTTGCGGCCGGCGCAACCTACATTCAGTTCGACGACACCAGCATCGCCTTCCTCTGCGATCCGATCCATCGCGAAACGGTTGCGCGCTGGGGCACGCCGCCGGATGAATTGCTGAAGCTCTATGCCCGCAAGCTCAACGAGGTCGTCAGCAAGATGCCTTCCGACGTTACCGTGATGCTGCATCAATGCCGCGGCAATCGCGAAGCCAATTGGGGCGCGGAAGGCGGCTATGATCCGGTTGCCGAAGTACTTTTCAACGACATCGATGTCGACGGCTATTTTCTGGAATATGAGAGCGAACGCGCCGGCGGCTTCCAGCCCCTGCGCAGTCTGCCCAAGGGCAAGACGGCCTTTCTCGGCGTCATGTCGAGCAAATCGGGCGATCTCGAAAGCGTCGATTTCCTCAAGCGCCGCATCGACGAGGCCATAAAGTTCGCGCCGCTCGACCAACTGGCCATCAGCCCGCAATGCGGCTTTGCAAGCTCCATCGGTGGACGCCCCATGACTGACGAGCGCCAGGAAGAGAAGCTGGCACGCCTTGTCGAGGT
>JAQGJO010000584.1 GCA_028290595.1 Hyphomicrobiales bacterium
TCTCGTCGGCTGGTCCGGTTCTGGCCCGCTACTAAGAAACGCGCGGCAGCTTCAAACCTGCCAAGCGGGAGCCCGACCGAAAGGCCGGGCTCTTTCTGTTTTGGGGCCGCGCTTGTGTCCCCGTCCCCGCCATGGCAATCGAAGGCCCATGTCCGACTTGAAGCCCGTAATCACCGATCGTCCCGCCCCGCGAATCTCGTTCGTCTCCCTCGGCTGCCCCAAGGCGCTGGTGGATTCGGAGCGCATCATCACGCGCCTGCGCGCCGAAGGCTATGAACTCACCAAGAGCCATGCCGGGGCCGACGCCGTGGTCGTCAACACCTGCGGCTTTCTCGATTCAGCCAAGGCGGAATCGCTCGAGGCGATCGGCAAGGCGCTCGGTGAAAACGGCAAGGTTATCGTCACCGGCTGCATGGGCGCCGAACCGGACGCGATCAACGCCAAATATCCGAACGTGTTTTCGATCAGCGGACCGCAAGCCTATGAGAGCGTCATGCAGGCGGTGCATCTGGCCGCCCCGCCCGCCCATGATCCGTTTGCCGATCTGGTGCCGCCGCAAGGCATCAAACTGACGCCGCGCCATTACGCCTATCTGAAAATATCGGAAGGCTGCAACAACACCTGCAGCTTCTGCATCATCCCGAAACTGCGCGGCAAGCTGGTGTCGCGCTCTGCCGCCGATGTGCTGCGCGAAGCGGAAAAGCTGGTCAAGGCCGGCGTCAAGGAACTGCTCGTCATCTCGCAGGATACGTCGGCTTATGGCGTCGACATAAAATATGCCGAGAGCATGTGGAACGACCGCAGCGTGCGGGCGCGCTTTCTCGATCTGTCACGCGAACTCGGCAGCCTCGGCGCCTGGGTGCGCCTGCACTATGTCTATCCGTATCCGCATGTGGACGATGTCATCGAGCTGATGGCTGAAGGCCTGGTGCTGCCCTATCTGGACATTCCATTCCAGCACGCCTCGCCGCGCGTGCTGAAGGCGATGAAGCGTCCGGGCAATCAGGAGAAGACCTTGGAGCGCATCGCCAGATGGCGCGAGATCTGTCCTGATCTCGCGATCCGCTCGACCTTCATCGTCGGCTTCCCCGGCGAGACCGAAGAAGATTTCGAGATGCTGCTCGACTGGCTCGGCGAAGCCAAACTCGAAAGGGTCGGCGCGTTCAAGTACGAGCCGGTCGGCGGTGCAACCTCCAACGATCTCGGCCTGCCCGAAGTCCCGGCTGAAGAGAAGGACCGGCGCTACCGCAAGCTGATGGAAAAGCAGCAGGCGATCAGCGCGCGCATTCTCAAAAACAAGGTCGGCAAACGGCTGCAGGTCATTATCGACGAAGCAGGTCCGACCGTTGCCTCGGGACGCTCGAAGGCCGATGCGCCTGAGATCGACGGCAAAGTATATGTTGCTTCACGCCGACCGCTGCGCACCGGCGATATCGTTAGCGTGAAGATCGAAAGCTCGGATGCTTACGATCTTCACGGCATTGCGGTGTGATTCTTCTTGAGCGGTTTCAATTAGCACCAAGCTAACAAAAGCCCTCATCCTAAAGAGCGCCTGAGAGGCGCGTCTCGAAGGACGGGGGCGTCGTGCGACCATCTCTCCGTCATGCCCGCACTTGTTGCGGGCATCCACGCCATGCGCGTGGTTGAATGCGAGGATGTGATGCTTCACGTCATCGCCGCCACTGACTTTGCAACACATCGCAACGTCTCGGCGTGGGTGCCCGGCGCAAGGCCGGGCATGACGCCGTGGAGAGGCTGCGGCGTATCGCCCCCGTCCTTCGAGACGCACGCTACGCGTGCTCCTCAAGGATGAGGGCTTCTGGTGGCTTGATGCCGCTTTTACTGACTAGAACTTACGGAATAAGAATCGTCGATCCCGTCGTCTGGCGACCTTCGAGCGCCTTGTGCGCCTCGATCACGTCTTCCATCTTGAAGCGCTTGTTGACCGGGATTTTGACTTTGCCCTTCGACACGACGCTGAACAGGTCGCGTGCCATGGCGTTCAGATTGGCTGGCGTGTCGGCATAATCATTCAGCGTCGGCCTGGTGGCAAACAGCGAGCCTTTCTGAACCAGCAGACCGATGTTGAAGGCCTCGATCGGTCCGGAGGCGGACCCGAAGGAGGCAAACATGCCGCGCTTCTTGAGGCAGTCGAGCGAAGCAGGAAACGTCGCCTTGCCGATGCCGTCGTAGACAACGTCGCAGAGCTTGCCCTTGGTGATCTCGCGCACCTTATCGGCGAAATTCTCGTCGTTGTAGAGGATCGTGTATTTCGCCCCGGCCTTCTTCGCCAGCTCTGCCTTCTTCTTCGAACCGGCCGTGCCGATCACGGTGGCGCCAAGCGCCTTGCCCCACTGGCACAGCAGTTGGCCCATGCCGCCCGCCGCCGCGTGAACAAGGATCGTGTGGCCCTTCTTGACCCGAAACAGCTGGCGCAGCAGGTATTGCGCGGTCAGACCCTTGAGCATCATTCCCGCCGCCGTCTCATAGGAAATGGCTTTCGGCAGTTTGACCAGGATGCGCGCATCGACGAGGCGCTCCTGCGCATAGCTGCCGAGCGCCGAGACATAGCCGACGCGGTCGCCGACCTTAAAGCCGCGCACGCCCTTGCCTAGCTCCAGGATCTCGCCTGCCGCCTCGTTGCCGGGAATGAACGGCAGCGCTGGCGCCTTGTAGAGGCCGGAGCGAAAATACGTGTCGATGAAATTGAGCCCGACCGCCCGGTTGCGCACCTTGACCTGGCCGGGGCCCGGCTTGCCAACTTCCACGTCTTCGATCGCCATGACCTCGGGGCCACCGTATTCGCGGATAATGACTGCTTTGCTCATCAGATGCTCCTATAGCGTTTTCCGATCCAATTGGATCGGAAAGACGCGTCTGTTAAGTTAATGAACGCATTTTCTTCACGCGAACCGGCATCCACTTCGCTTGAAAATGCTCTCGATCATGTTCCAGGTAGTTGTAAGAGATATGCGGCTGGGCCGCGACATCATAGAGGATGGCGCAGCGGAGGCAGCAGTGGCAACATTGCCTTCTTCACTTTTCTGAGTCGGCCTGATGTCGCAACAATGACCCATGCCAGCAACACGACAGTCCGGGCGCCGATCCTGGTGGATGCGGTCGACTCGTTCACGCCGAAACTCGTCAGCATGTTTCGCGAGGGCTATACGCTCGGAAATTTCCGCTCGGATGCGCTGGCCGGCCTGACGGTCGCCATCGTCGCCTTGCCGCTGTCGATGGCCATCGCCATCGGTTCCGGCGCCAAGCCGGAGCATGGGCTTTACGCCTCGGTCGTCGCGGGCTTCATCATCTCAGCCCTGGGCGGCAGCCGTTTCCAGATCGGCGGCCCGGCGGGCGCCTTCATCGTTCTGGTCGCGGCGACGATCGAACGCTTCGGCTATCAGGGCCTGCTGGCGGCAACCATCATGGCGGGTGGCCTGCAACTGGTCATCGGCTATCTGAAGCTCGGCACCTATATCAAATATATTCCGCACCCGGTCACGGTGGGATTTACCGCCGGCATCGCCATCATCATCGGCGCCGGCGAAATCAAGGATTTCCTCGGGCTGAAACTCGCCCACGAACCGGCGGCGCTGATCCCCAAGGCCGCGGCGCTGTGGTCCGCCATCGGTTCGATCGAATGGCGGACGCTCGTGCTTGGTCTTTTGTGCCTGGCGCTGATCCTGATTCTGCGCCGGATCGCGCCGCGCTTCCCCGGATTGCTGGCCGCCGTCGCCTTCGGCTCGCTGGCGACATGGGGCCTCGGCCTACCAGTCGAAACCATCGGCACCAAATTCGGCGGCGTGCCCAGTGCGCTGCCGGCGCCGGCGCTGCCGGACATGAACCCCACCCTGCTGCTGGCCCTGCTACCGTCCGCCGTTGCCATTGCCGTTCTGGGCGGCTTCGAATCGCTGCTGTCGGCTGTCGTTGCCGACGGCATGAGCGGACGCCGGCATCGCTCCAACTGCGAGCTTG
>JAQGJO010000011.1 GCA_028290595.1 Hyphomicrobiales bacterium
CCACTTTCAGCACCGTGGCGAAACTCGGATTGCCTTTGCGCGACAGCGCCTTATACAGGCCTTCGCGGGTCATGCCGGCCGCGCGGGCGAGTTGGCTCATGTTGCGTGCACGCGCCACGACGCCCAGTGCGTGCGCGACGTAAGCGGCATCATCGCCGCCTTCGTCCATCACGGCTTCGAGGTAGTGCGCGATGTCCTTCTCCGTCTTCAGGTAGTCGGCGGTGTCGTAACGGCTCACTGCGATTTTTCGGCTCGCCATGTCTCACTCCTTCAACGCCTGGGCCATCTGCTTCGCCCGGGTGCTGTCTTTCACCTGCGTGCTCTTGTGGCCGCCGCAGAGCAGCAGAATCAGCAGCACGCCCGGCCGAATGTAATAGACGCGGTATCCGGGTCCGTAATCGATGCGCATTTCGACCACGCCTTCACCGACGGATTTGGCGTCTCCGGGATTGCCCATCGCGAGACGATCGAGCCGCGCCTGAACGCGCGCCGCGGCACGCGCATCGCGCAACCTCGTCAGCCACCGATCGAAAACGTCGGTCTTGAGCAGCTCGACCGGTGTGAACCATAGTTCTCGTCTGGCGGCATGTCAACTGTAGTTCGCAGCTGGGTCCGACATGGCACGTCGGTGCGCCGAGACTGATGATGCGGCCCCACTTTCACGCCGATCCTCAGCACAGTCTCGGAAATCGATTACGGGACACCCGGCTCGCCGGGAGCAGTTGTGGTGGTGGCCGCAAACTTGCTCAGTCGAGCGATGAACGAATGAGTAAGATGCGCGAGATTGGAACGCAACTCGCAAATGCTCGTGAGCATGCACTATCAATCTTTGCGAAAACATACAAATGACTAAGGTATCGATCCCGCTTTTTCTTTCGGCGCTGTTTTCAAGTGCAACCCATGCGCAGACCAACGCGGGCCAGCAGAAACCCGAGCCGAACCTTCCTTTCACCATGACGCAGGTGGCAAGCTTCGATTTGCCCTGGCGCATCGCGTTCCTGCCTGATGGCCGCATGCTGGTGACCGAAAAGGTGGGGCGCGTCCAGCTGGTCACCCCGCAAGGTGCGAAGACTGAAGTGACGGGTGTGCCGGCCAGCTATTATCAAGGCCAGAATGGCATGCTGGGTGTCTTCCTCTCGCCCCACTACGCCACTGACCGCAATGTGTATCTCACCTATGTCGAACCCGGCGATTATGGTGGCGGCCTAGCGCTCGGCCGGGGCGAGCTTGTGCTGGATGGCAATCGCGCCGCGCTGCGCGGTTTCGAAGTGCTCTGGCGTCAGGTGCCCACGGGCAAAGGCGGTCAGGCAGGCGCTCAGATCGCCTTCTCGCCCTACGGCAAATACCTTTTCCTCACCGTGGGTGACCGCCAGCGCATGACGCCTGCCCAAGATCCGAACCAGCCGGCCGGCAAGATCCTGCGGCTAACGCTCGACGGCAAACCCGCGCCAGGCAATCCGATGGAGGGCAAGACAGGCACCGCCTCCATTCCCTTGATCGATCCGCCGCGCGATACAGAGGCAGCCAAGACCGCGCGGGTGGTCAGCACCTATACGTTCCCCAAGGCGAACCTGACGCCTGCGGAAACCTGGACCACCGGCCACCGCACGCCTTACGGCCTCGCCTTCGGGCCTGATGGTCGGCTCTGGGAAGTGGAGCATGGTCCGCGCGGCGGCGACGAACTGAACCTGATCGAGCCCGGCAAGAATTACGGCTGGCCGCTGGTCGTCTATGGCAAGAACTATAACGGCGTGCCCATCGCCAGCCCTGATACGCGACCGGACCTCACCAAGCCGGTGATCTATTGGGACCCGGTGAACGCGCCAGGCAACATCATGTTTTACAAGGGCAGCCTCTTCCCGCAATGGAAAGGAAGCGCGTTGATCAGCGGCTTGGTCAGCAAGGGAATCGACCGCGTCACGTTCGACGGCAAGGGCGGCGCCACCGTGGTCCAGCGCTGGAACGTTGGCAAACGCGTGCGTGATATCGAAGAGGCCCCGGACGGCTCGCTTTGGATGTTGGAAGACGCCAGACCGGGCGGGCTGTTCCATCTCACGCCGAAGTAGGTCGAACCGCGCTAGGACATCAAAGGCGGGGACTGCGTGACAGCGGTGGTTTCGTCGACACTTGTTCGAGCCGGCATCGTCTGCGAACGGCTCTATTCAACGGAAGTTACCCACTCGCACCTCGGAAGCCCCGGCCAGAAACCCTATTCCCGATAAAGAACGATCTTGTACTCGCGCAAAGCATCGTGCCGATTGTCGCGCCCGTGTCTGGCGAGACAGTGTTACGGTGCTTGGGCACCGGAGTTTCGTAAGCTGCAGCGGATTGATGATCGCGGCGACTCATGTGATTACGGACCCGATCGAAAGACAGTATGGTGGCGTCCGCGAAGTTGATGAGCTCCATCGTCTCGCATGCCGAAGTACAGCTTGAGAATCGCGAGATCCGCATTCGCATACGACGTTACCATTCCGCCCTCAGTTATCTGTCGCTGGCAGAACACCTCACCAACGGCCTGGCAGCGAGCCTAAGCCGCCCTGTTAATGGCGCCACTGATACGCCGCTGCGTGCTGTTTCGAGCCAAACCGCTGATAATCTGCGACGCTTTTGGCATGGTAAATTTATACGGCATCCACGGCGGTCTATATTGCGCCTTTGGGGACACCTACCCTGTTAAGATTTGTCCATGTGCGAATCCCACGCCATCGTTTCGACCCTTATTGAGGAAGGCACTGCAGCCCGCGCGCATTTTCAAACGTGGTGGGCACTGCGTAACCTTGCGCTCCCCGAGTTTTACGAGACGATGAACCACCCGTCTTACGTCGAGTTTTTCAAAGCATCTAATTCCGGTCACTACAAGTTGTTCTTCCTCGCGCTTTCCAAGATCTTCGACCGTGACCCGCGCGTGTCCGGAGTCGCCAACCTCAGAGAGGTGCTACGGACCGAGAACCGAGATGATCTTGCAGACGCCTTGACGGAGACACTCGTGCGCTGGACTAGCACTGTGGCGCGGATCATGGCCATTCGAAACACGTCGATTGCGCATAACGAGCGTGGAATCTCGCGTGAACGGGTTTACGGACTGAATGGCGTGACGCCGGATCAGATTCGAGAGCTGATTGACGAAACATGCTGGGCCATAAACCGCGTGGCCAACGGCCTCGGCATCTCCAATGTGATCTTTAACGGCGACCGTTTCGAAGACGCGACGATTGAAATGTTGAAAGTGCTGCGAAATGGACAAATTTAACCTTAGTTTGAGCCGACTCCATTCGGCGCGTCGCGCCTCAACATCGCGGTCGGCGTGATGCCGCCGACTTCAGGACTAGAAAGTCGGCGGTCTCGGTTGCGCGGCAACTACTCCGGTGCTTCGGGCAGTTCCTCGCAGGATTTCGTCTACCTTCCGGAGCTTCTGTTCCAGAGATCGCTCGAATATGCGAAGAAGACGGACGGTAATTCATCAATGTATGCCCTCGCTGGAATACCGATCCTTTTTAGTGCGCTTCGGTGCTTGCTCATCGAACTCAATGGATTGCTTTCCGCGCCGTCTCCACGCACCGAACAGGTTTTGGTCGCCTTGGCGAACGGAGCGAACGATGTTCAGACTATCCTCAAGCACTATTCTGTGCCCGTTGAACTTCAAGAACGCCTGGAGTTGTTGCTGGAAGTGAGACACAAAATTCTTCATCCGGCGCATCGACCGGGTCCGGAAAAGCACAATACCCCTAGCTACCTGTTCACGCTGCGAACGGCCGGCTTGCTTCAAAGTACGGGTCGCGACGTTGACTACATTTGGATCTCTCAGCTTCAGTCGCACAAGCTTTTTCGCTGGGCATTTGAGACTGTGAGGTCTACTGTTGACCTTCTCTTGAACTCTCACGCCGTTGCATCGATCATCGCCGATGGGTTTCGGGACTCGTATTCTCGGTTCGAGGGGCTCGAAAGAAAGATGTGTGACTGTGATTCGAGCCGACGCGAGGAAGCCTGAGTGGTCTGACCGTACTGGTGTTGGTATGCAAGCGGTGTCGCGCGCCGCTCAACAAGCATGAGAGATCACCATGGCTGTAACTCCCGGCGGCACTGAATACGATGACGATGAACTGGACGCGCTATTTAAAGCCGTCGGGTTTGTCGTTGTTCAATGGGGGCAGGCCGAGCAGTCGCTAGACCTAGCGACTGCGATTCTGTATCAGAACCTCGGCGGTAAGCAGTGCGCGAAGCGTCTGCCGAAAATGCTAGAAACGAAGCTGGCTTTCTTGATCGAGTGTCTGTCGCAACTGCCGACCCTCGCCTTGCTCCGAGCCGAAGGTGAGGCGCTCGCTTCAAATTTTCGAAAACTGAGCAATGAGCGACATGACTTGATCCACGGTGCCGTTGCCACCGTCTCAGCAAAAGATGGTGCTTTTACATTCGCCAAATTGGACATTAAGGAGGACTTCCATGTCGTGCGCGAGGTCCGGCTCGAGGCATCGCAATTCCGCGCCCTTACACGGGCGCTTCTTGACCTGGGGGCTCAAGCCACCGCTTTCGCGCGACGACTATGGGAGTTAGTGCCAAAGTGACTTGCAGTTTCGCGAGCGCTAACGCTCGGGCGGACGCGCTGAACGATGGCGTTAATCACTCGATCGAGCGCTTCTGGCCGAAGGCAGCCCAGCAGGGGGTTAGCGCGAGAACTCACAACAAACCCACCCGTACACTACAGGGTGCAGGCGCGCACAAAAGCTTGGCCGAGAAGCGTGGCTTGCACCATCAGGATGCTCGGTATTCCCTCCCAGTTGCTTGTGCGATCTAGACAGCCAAGGCGGATCAGATTCTCCAGACCGAGGGCGACGTCGTCGGCTGGGGGAGGCGCGTCGTGCGGAGCATCGTACGTCGCAATCTCGGCCGCGCTGGGCAATTCATGTGTGCTTACCTTGAGCACACGGCGATCCGCCGTTGGACCAAAGTCGAAATCGTGCGTATAGATCGCTTCCAGGATGCGAGCCTCAAGCGGCGTGATGCTTTCCAGTATGTCGACGTAGGCGCGACGGATGTCGCTCTCGCTCCGCGCGTCCCCAGCGTTCACCAACAACTTCGCCCACATGTCTTGCAAGTAGTCATCGTCCTCCATTGACGCAGCTTCAAGCAGTGGAATTGCGAATTTTAGCGCCACGGGTCGGGTCGGGGCAGGCAGCCCTTGCTGCCGCATGAACTCCTCGGCCCGCAGCATCAGCCGCTGCTGTCGCTCCCAACGGTAATATCTGAGTTTGTCCTCCACGATTCCAGAGGCCTGATCAAGTGATCCGGAAATAAAACGCGCGACGAATCCGCCGAGTTCTCTCGTGGCTTCGATACCCTTACCTGCCGTTTTGGCTACTTCGCCGACCGCTTTAGCTGTCTCTGTGACGGCTTTTATTTCCTCGCTCATGCTCTCCTCACGCGGCTCGTAGTATTGGTGCGGTATAACATCCGGGCACGTGACACCGATGGTTGCCTTAAGACTTTCAACTACCCCATCGTTCAGCAAACAGCAGCCCGCATGCTGGGTGAACCGCCGGCATGCGGGCTCTTGAGATAGATAAGAATACGCTGCACTTCGCTGCACCGCACGCATGCAGCTGTCAGCGCGAAGGACCGCTTCTGGCCTATTCATCGTCGGCGCAGCGTATAACCTGCTCAGAATGACGCGTTTGGAGGCAACCACGGCATGAAACAGGCGACCTCGACAGCAGCGGGCGCGCTTTACCCATGAACCGGCATGAATTCATCGCCGGAACACCCCGTTTGGTCGCAACCAAGCTGGCAGACCTGATCAAAACGCGTTGCATTCGATATTTTTAAACACCCTGCTAAGTAAGCGTCCGGTCAGCACCCTCTTGAGCTGCGGCTAATCCGTCACGAAGACGGTGTCCACGATGAAGATAGTGGACACCAAGTCTAGTTCGTCATTCCGCGTTCGCGTCAATCGTACTGGACGCCGCGTCGTACGCGTATATCGGCGTTTACATTCCACGCATACCGACCACGCAACCCGTGACGGTTCGCAACAACGGCGGCCCCGGCATCAACATCGAGCGCACCGCCGGCGCGTGGATCGTGGGCAACACGGTCACCGGCATTAAGGAGAGCGGCATCATCGTTCATCGCAACGCGCAGGCCGACGTGATCGCAAACAAGATCGACGGGAACGGCGGCGACGGCATCACGGCAATGTATGGCGGCGGCGTGAATTTCCTGAGCGAGCCGCGGAAAGACGGCCCGAATCAGACGACGCAGAACAACGCCGGTTTCGGTCTCCGCTGCAGCACCGGCGGCTACGTGGATGGGCCGCTGGGAACGCTCGCGGGAGCGAAGGGCGCGAAGATGATCGACGCGCGTTATGTTGATCGCGCCACGTCAACGCTTCCCTGACCTCCGGTCGTCTTCAATTCCAGGCGGTGCCTAGCGCCCTTCGCTGACTTGCTGCGTCACCAGCGTGCCCGCCAGCCAGCCTCGGAATCGGTCAATTGCCGGACCGCTCGTCAGCGTGAATATCACTTCCACCGTTTTCTTGTCCGAAGACGTAGTGACTTGCGGCGTCGAGCCGTTGTTGCGACTGAGCTCCTGAAATTTCGTCGCTGCGATCGTGTAGCCGGGCTCTGCCTGGAACTTCAACCTGTATTCGCGTTGCGTCGACCCGACCACGGCGTGGTCATCCTTCGTCTGGCGTATTTCGAACGCACGCGAGATTTGTTTGCGCGATCCGCTGGCGGGCAACTGCATATCGCCTGCAAGCGGCCCGCCGGCCGCCGGAGGCACGCCTGCCGCACCGCCCGGGGGCTCACGATGAGGCGCGGCTGAGGGCGATGGCGAAGGCGAAGGTTGCGGCGGGGCTGCCGCTGCCGTCATGGGCGCATCGATTGAAGCCACTGCCGCTGCCGAGTTGAAAATTTCACGCGATGCGATTGAGAATCCGCCGAGTGTCTGGTCCGACGCGACGCTGGCAATGCTCGTAGCGCGCGGGAAAGTGTCGTAGGTTTCCACGTTCGCCGTCTTCAATATCCCGCCGAGGGCCATGTGCATGGGCACGACGATATTGATGCCGAATATCTCCGGCCCGTCGGCCGCGCCCCTGCGGAGGCTCCCGCTCGCGATGCCAACGACCTTTCCTGCCGCGTTGAAGATTGGGCCCCCGCTGTTTCCGGGATTGATGGCGGCTTCCGTGAGCCACCGCCCGCTCGGCTCGTCGCGCACGTTGCCCAGGCGCCCTGACGTGAGTGACGGCCCGAGGTCGAGCGGGCAGCCGAGGACGATGAGCTCGTCTCCTACGCGCATCCTGCGTGAGTCGCCCCTGAACACATACTTAGACGGTATCGGCGCATCGGCGCGCAGGACCGCCAGGTCCATCTTCGGATCCCGGGCGACGACGGTGAGGTTCACGGTGCGGTCCTTCGCGTTTGGGTTGACTCGCAGTCTGCCGGTGATTTTCATCGACCGGTACAGGTTCGCATCGGGAATCACGTGGTCATTCGTAAGCGCGTAGACGTTGTTGTTGAGAAAGAATGCACTGCCTGCGCTCGCCTGCTCGGTCTGACCGTTATAGAGCTCGCCTTCGACGACGATGCAGAGCGTCGCGGGCAGATTGCGTTCGTAGATGCGTGGTGCGGCACATTGCGCTGCTAGGGGGCACAGCAGAATCGCGGCCGCTGGTATTCGCATTCGGTGGCTCATGGCTTCTCCGGATACATCAGGCGCACTGCCTTGATGTCGTTATCACTTAACTTTCCGTCACCGATCCACTTCGGGTTGCAATAGTTCATGACGGACGTGAGGTCATATTCGGTAGGGCGCCAGTCGCCGTATGGCCCACTCTTTTCAGCCGTGCATTCGGTCGGTGTATCCGGCCTGTTTTGCTCGTGCGCGAACCCGAGCGCGTGCCCGAACTCGTGCACGGCAACGGTCCTGATGCAGAAGTCGAGCTTGTCCTGACAATAGTCGCGCCCCCAGTTCTTGAATCCGAAATTCAGAATCATGCCGTTCGGTCGCGCATCGAGGTACCGGCCCAGCACCTCGGCAAGCGGCAGCCCGTCGACGATACGGACACGTATGCCCTGCGAATTGGCTTCACACTTGGCCCACCCGGTGAACCTGATCGGCGAGACGGTTTCCCAAGTCTTACTCACGGCATCGCGCACGCTGTCGCGGCGCACGGCATCGCCATCCGATGGGTTTTCCCAGCACACCGGGATCTTGCGCTGTGGCCAGATGGCGCTTCGCTGCACGTAAGCGAATGGAAATTCGATGTACTCGAATGGGCCGCGACGCACGATCTTCACGTCTTGGGCGCTCGCCGCGTGTGCGGCAAGCAGAATCAGAGCGACGCACTTCAATGCGGCTTTCATTTCCCGTCGCCTCTGTCCGACGCAGAGACCGAAAGCTCGACCTTCGTTCCAACTGCGTCCTGGATGACGTACTTGTAGCCGCTGAATGCCTTCCTCGCGGTGAACTGGACGGTGCTGCCGAACGGCGTCAGTTTCGCCTCGACGGTGTCGGCCGGCGGGATCGTGCCGATCCAGTCGGAGTGATACGGCGCCCGCCCGCCCGAGATGAGAAGCGAGTACGGCTCTTTCACCTTGAGCGATACCGTGCCGTTCTGCGCGGTCGTCGTGAGCGGTTTTGCACCGTCGATCTTCGCCTTGTCGGCGCAATTCGTCTGCTGCGGGTCGCCGAGCCTGTCGAAAGCGTCAAGGTGCGCGACGAGCGCGACCCGCGCCTCGTTCACTCGCTTCACCTGGGCCGCGATCTGCTCGGGCGTCGTCGGTGGCGCCGCTGCTTTGGCGGCTCCTGCATCTTTGTTTTCATCCGGCGGCGCAACGCCCGGCAGGGACGACGCCGAGGCGAATATGGTGCGTCCTGCGGCTGCGAACGCGTCGAGGTTCGGAGCGTTGTCACGCAGTTGTTTGTTCGCGATGCGCACGATCTCGTCCGCCGCAAGCAGAAGCGTGCCGGCAAGGAGCGGCTCTTTCCTGAGCGTTCCATCCGCGCGCTGCAATGCTGCACGCGCGTCGGCGAGCGCGTTAACGACGTCCTGCGGCGTGCCGCCCGTCACCATCGATGCCAGTGCGCTCGTTTCTCTGTCGAGCGCGCTTCGCTCGTCTTTGATGATCGGCAGGAGCGCAGCCGCAGGCGTGGCGAAGTTGTCGAGACAATGTGCCGCTGACAACGCGGCATCGTAGATGTCGCCGTAGACCGCGGGCGTGTAAAGCGTGCCCAGCGCCGCACTCGTCCCGCCGACCAGCCCGGCGCCGAGGATCATGTCGCGATGCGCACCGTAAAGGGCGCCTACCCCTGCGGCGAGCGCGCCTCCCAACACGCCCATCCTTGCTAGCGCAATGTCTCGCTGCTGCCCATTCAGCTTGTCGTTGAGCCGCGTCTTGAGATTGTTGATCTGTGTTTTAGCGCCCGCGATCGTTTCGCGGTCGGCGGCTGCGTCGAGTGGCGCAATGCGCGGCGACATCGAGGAACAGCCGTAAGCCAGTAAAAGAAAAGCCAGTAACGAGACTCGACTCAGGCATTGCATCGCTCCGCCTCCCCGTTCGCGGTGGATGATTAACGGCGTGGTCCCAGATCGATTTCGAGAACCTTGACGCGCCGCGCGCCCGGCGGAGCCGCGGCGGCAGCCTCGCATTTGTTGGAGTTCCACAGGTCCCGCGCGATCGGGGATGAAACAGCCTCATAGACCGCATACAGGACGTCCGGACTTTCCGGCGCCTTGCCGTCACGCATCTGTGTCTTGATCGCTTCGGCGAGAACGCGTGCGGAGTCTTCGAAGCTCACGCTTTCGTAACCGTCGTACCGGCAGCGATGCTGAACGAACAACCAGTCGTGAACGATGTAACCGGGCGCCATGCCCCATGGCGAAAAGCCGGGCACGCCCCAAAAGAGTCGCGGTATCGAGCCGCCGTCCGTGTGCATGGTTCTCGGCGTGATCTGCCGCTGATCTGACGTGACGAACGTCAGCGGCTCCTTCGGATCAGGCCGATAAATGAATTGGTCCGGCTCTACCCATTCAACTATCAGCCGACCTGACAACGTGCCCGTCTGTGTCCTCTGGTAGAACGACTGAGCGCATGCGCAAGTAAGAAGTGCGACGGCGCACGCCGCCAGCGGTGCAAGTCGACGCATATGCCAATGTCCAGCTCGCGCCATAGCTACCTCCGATGGGAACATTCTATCGCCGTGGGAACGATGCTTCCATCAGCCATTGGTATTAGCTTTCCGTACGTACTGCGACACATTCAGCCCTTAGTGCTGCACACAGGGCCAGCATTCGCGCCACTGTGATCGGCGCCGTGACCGGCCACCCAAGGGTCAGGAGCATCGGATTCAGACGACTAAGCCGTGCATCGGCGCAGCCGACTAGCGGCTTCACCTCGCACGGTCCATGCTCAATCAATGCTGACGTTTACTTGCAGCAATGTCCCCCTGAGCCGCCATCGGTCGGATCTTCGTTTCCAACCGACAGATACTTGCTCGCAATAGAAACTTCTTTCTCTGCGACTCAGCCGCCGAGCGGCGTGGAGACTGCGTCGTAGGCATATTCCGCGCCAGGCTCGTTGCCTTTCAGACTGTCTGCGTCGGGCTCGCCGAGATAACGGTCGCCGCGCTTAGCTGCCTCGTCGGTTGCGGCGCGCGCGCGAGGACCGCGTGTTCGTTGATAAAGCGCAAAGGCTTGCTCCGGTGTGGCTTCGGATTTCAGGCAGCGCGCAAGAATCATCGCATCTTCGATGGCATTGGCTGCGCCCTGTCCCAGGAACGGCAGCATCGGATGTGCGGCATCGCCGAGCAGCACGACGCGCCCGGAAGACCACTCCTCTAGCCACGGACGGCCGAACAAGCCCCACTTGAACACCTGGCCGAGCACCGGCCGAGAAATGACGGTTCGGGTGCCCTCGTCGAAGCTTGAGAACTCCTCGAGGAACTCGTCCAGCGGTGCCGGTATGGTCCAGCCCTCTGCTTCCCACTTATTTCGGTGTGCAACGGCGACGAAATTCAGCAATTCGCCGCGCCGGACCAGATAACGGTTGATGTGCCGGCCCTGTCCGAACGCGACTGCCGATTCATGCAGGTGTTGAGGCAGGTCTGCCGTATCGACCAGTCCTCGCCACGCCACGAACCCCGTAAAAACCGGGGGCGCCGGATTGAAGAGCGCCTCGCGGATCGTCGAGCGAATGCCATCAGCCGCGATCACCACGTCCGCGATCTCCGAGCGACCGTCGGCGAACCGCAGCTGTACCTGTCCATTGCCGGGCTCGACTCGGTCCACGCAGGATCCGAGCCTCAGCGCACCCGGAGCGGTGTCAGCGAGGCGTGTGATCAGCGCATGCTGCAAATCCCAGCGATGCAGACGCATATAGGGCGCGCCATAGAGCTCGCGAAAATCCTTGGTCATCATGCGGAAGATGACGCGGCCGGTGCGGTAATGCCGGTATTCCGTCATTGGCGGCGTGACGGAGGTCGCTTCGAGGTCAGGGCCGACGCCGAGGTGGTAGAGCACTCGTGTCGCATTGGGCGCAAGCGTAATTCCCGCGCCCTGATCGACTAGTTGGGCCGCTCGCTCGTACACAGTCACGGCGAAGCCTGCCTGGCTCATAGCCAAGGCGGTATTCAGGCCACCGATGCCACCTCCCACAATCGCGATCTTCATGTTTTCTCGCCTTCGTATGTGCG
>JAQGJO010000086.1 GCA_028290595.1 Hyphomicrobiales bacterium
TCGGATCGGGCGACATCTTCATGCAGGACGGCACGACGCTGGCCTTCACCGGCACGAACTACACGCTGGCCAACAACATTGTCTTCACCGGCAGATACGATCCGACATTTGATACGGGCCCCGGCAACATCACTCTCGCGGGCGTGATTTCGGGTGCCGGCGATCTCAGCAAGGTCGGCGCCGGTGTCCTGACGCTGACCGGGACCAACACCTACACCGGCAACACGTTCGTCGATGTGGGAACCCTCGAAGTGAACGGCTCGATTGCGACCTCGATACTGACCACGATCGCATCGGGCGCGACGTTGAGCGGCACCGGCACCATTGGCGCCATCACTGCGCTGAGCGGCGGGACGGTCTCGCCCGGCAATGCCGCCAATCCCTACGGGACAATGTACTCGATCGGCCCCGCGATCATGGCGCCGGGATCGCGCTTTTCCGTCAGCGTGTCCCCGGGCGGCGCCAGCGCGCTCAATGTCAACGGCACCGCCAATATCACCGGCTCCAATCTGGTGGTCAACGCGGCGCCGGGCACCTACAATCCCTCGACCCAGTATACGATCATGACGGCATCGGGCGGCGTCACCGGCCACTTCAGCGGCGTCTCCATGTCCGGCGTCACCGGCTACACACCCGTCGTCACCTATGACGGCACGCATGTCTTCCTCGGCTTCGCGCCGGCGATTTCCGCCGCCGACGCGGCCGCCGCTTACGTCTCCGTCGACAGGCTTGCCGGCGATCGTTTCGCCCAGATCGTCACCAACCGCGTGCTCGCCAGCGTGCTCACCGGCTTCAACGAACAGATCAATTGCGACGGCTGCATCAGCGTCTTCGGCTCCATCGGTTCGTTCAGCGCCGGCTTCCACGGCCGCAAGAACATCACCGAGAACCTGAGCATCATCGGCGGCGCCGCTTTCGCCCATTACAAGACCGGCGGCGCGGAAGTCACCAGCGCCCCCATCGTCGCGACAGCCCTGCGTTACGACATGGTTGAACTCGGCGCTCTCCGCCCCTTCGCGGAAGTCGGCGTTATCGCCTCGCCGCTGCAAAGAACGACTTATTCACGCAATTATGCGAATTCAGGCAACTGGGCCGGCGGACGCGCCAGCGTCAACACCGCAAACTATGCCGTCTACGGCAAAGCCGGCTGGGTCTACCGGTTTTCGGCCCGGGACGAACTGTCCGCCTCGGTCGAGATTTCGCGCAATTGGCAGATGGTCGGCGGCTTTGCCGATGCGGCCGGCGGCGCCAACCCGATTCCGGTCATCGTTCCCGGCGGCGTCGACAGGGTCAACATCGCCAAGCTTGGCACGCAATGGACCCATTTGTGGGGATCGCAGATCGAAACGCAGATGAATCTCGGCGTCGCCCGCTCCTTCGCCTCGCGCAGCGGGATTTCGGCGACCCTGGTCGGGCTTGGCACGGCCAACCCGGTTATGGGTGAATATACCTGGGCCGAATACGGCGTGCGCATCGGCTACCGTATCCAGAAGGGCATGGTGATCGATGCTTTCGCCAACGGCACCCTGGCAGCGCACCCCATCGGCAATACGATCCATTCCGGCGTCGGCGTCCGCTACCTCTTCTGAGGGTGGGTCGGCCCACGATACGGTTTGCCATCGTAAAACGCGGAGCAGAGGCAGCAAAATTGCAACTGGCGGCGCTGTGGCCGGAAGCGCTACAATTACGCTATTGACGATTCCGGCACCCAAAAAGCTGTCGGGCAAAGAGGGAACGCTGCCAGAAGAGTCGAAATGGCGGCTAACGCTGTGGTTACCCCGCGCATGCAATTTAAGCTCAAACGTCTTGTGCATTTTTTTGTTGCATTGGTGCTGTTGAGCGGCGCCGCATCCGCCCAGACGGAAAGTTTCTACAAGGGCAAGACGCTGACGATCATTTCGGGTTTCGCGGCCGGCGGCGGTGTCGATACCGCCGCCCGCGTGATCCAGCGCCATCTCTGGCGCTTCATCCCCGGCAGTCCCGACATTATCGTTCAGAGCATTGAAGGCGCCGGCGGCGTCATCGCCGCCAATTTTCTCGACAAGCGCGTGCAGCCCGACGGGTTGACGCTCGGGATGCCGGGGCGAAGCTGGTATGTGGAAGGCATCGTCAAAACGCCCGGCGTCAATTTCGATCCGACGCGCTTCGCCTTCATCGGCTCGAGCGGCGTTGTCGCCAGCTTTCTGTTCGTGCGCGCCGACACCGGCATCAAGAATTTCGACGACCTGAGAAAGAGCCCCAAGCCGATCCCGCTGGCGGCCATCACTGCGGGCACGCCGACCGCAATGGTTCCGCGCCTGCTGGCACAGCTCGGTATTCCGGTCGAAGCGGTTCTCGGCTACGGCTCGACGGCGCGCACGCTCGTCGCGGTCGAATCGGGCGAAGCCGCCGGGCTTTTCATCACCGAGGATTCAGTCGCCCGCCGGCCCGACCTCATCAAGAATCACATCATCATTCCGGTCCTGCAGACCCGCCCGGTTCAGCCCGACATTCCGCTCCTGCGCGATATCGTGCCGCCCTCCCGTCAGGGCCTGCTCGATCTTGCCCTGGCCCTCGACACGTTCGGCCTGATGCTGGTCGGTCCGCCGGGTGTGCCCGCCGATCGCGTCGCCATCCTGCGCAAGGCGTTCAGCGAAATGTGCGCCGATCGCGAATATCTCGGCGATATGGCGAGAGTCGATCTCATCGCTGGCGAACCGTTGACCGGTGAAGCCCTGGAAACCGCAATGCACGCCCTCGCCGCCAAGGCGACGCCGGAGACGATCGCCCAATACCGCGAGCTCGGCGGCCGCAAATAGCCGAAGCGTTTTCTGATCCAATTGGATCGGAAAGACGCGTCTAGCTTTTTGAAAATGCTCTATTGACCTGCCAGCTTTTTGCCCAGCCCTACCTCTTCATAGCCGCCGCCGGTTTCATCGGGCCATGACACGGCGACCTGGAACGCCGGCCGCTGCGAAATCCGCTCGTACCAGGCATTGACCCTGGGGTTGTGCGAGCGCGACCAGAACTGCTCCGCGCCCATCGCGGCGAGCCGGAACATGTAAGGCGCAACGGTGATGTCGGCGAGCGTATAGGCTTGCCCGATCACCCACGGGCCGGGATCGAGCAGCCTTTCGAGCGTGCTCAGAATGGTGTCGATCTCGGCACGAGCTTCCGCCAGCTCGCTTTCGCCGATTTCGCCGCGCAGCGCCCGGCCATGAATGTCCTGATAGAATTTAAGCGGGCGGCGTAGCGCCTGGGCCGCAAGTTCTTCGTCGCTCCAGCGATTGCGCAGTTTCGGCAGCAGGTATTTGACTGCCGTCAGTTTGACGATCCCGCTGAAATTGTCTTCGCACTTGCGGATGAATTCGCGCATCCGCGCCGCCAGCAGCGGATCGCTCGGCACCAGCGGTGGGCCGTCGAAAGCCGCATCGATATATTCGTCGATGATCGTCGATTCGCGGATCGGCTGACCATTATGAACCAATGTCGGAACCAGCCCGTCCGGATTAATGGCAAGATACTCCGGTTTCATCTGGTCGAAGTTGAACAGATCGACATAGCGGCTCGTCCACACGACGCCTTTTTCTTCCAGCGCCATACGACAACGCACGGAGCAGACCGAACTCCAGAAGTGATAAAGTTCCACCATCACGACATCCTCCCCTCACACGAATACGCGCCCCGGCAGTCTCAATGTTTCTGCTTGCGCCGCACCGCCATGTTGAGCGCTTCCACCAGGATCGAAAACCCGATGGCCGCATAGACGAAGCCTTTCGGCACGTGCACGCCAAACCCGTCTGCCACCAGCACGACGCCG
>JAQGJO010000091.1 GCA_028290595.1 Hyphomicrobiales bacterium
AGACGCGAGGCGCGGAGATCATTGCCGGGCTGGCCCATGTGGAGGGCGGCACCATCGTGATGCTGCATGCGCTGCAGGGGGCCTTCGGCTACGTGCCGGAAGCGGCGGTCCCGATGATCGCGCAGGCGCGCAACCTGTCGCGCGCCGAGGTCCACGGCGTGTTCACTTTCTATCATGACTTCCGCCGCGAGCCGGCCGGCAAACACGTGCTGAAGCTGTGCCGCGCCGAGGCCTGCCAGGCCGCCGGCGGCGATGCGCTGGTCGCACGGGCGGAATCGAAACTCGGCATAAAAATTGGAAATACAACGCCGGATCAGCGAGTTACGCTGGAACCGATCTATTGCCTCGGGCTTTGCGCTACGGCGCCGTCGGCGATGCTCGACGGCCGCATCGTCGGCCGGCTCGATGAAAAGCGCATTGATGCGCTGGTCGCGGAGGCGCAGCGATGACCCCGTCTGACAAGACCCCGTCTGACAAAACCATGAAGATCTACATCCCGCGCGACGCGGCGGCCGTCTCGGTCGGCGCCGACGAACTTGTCTCCGCCTTCGAGGCGCATGCTGAAAAGCACTATCTCGACATCGAGATCGTGCGCAACGGCTCGCGCGGTCTGTTGTGGCTGGAGCCGATGGTCGAGGTGGCGACACCGGAAGGCCGCGTCGCTTTCGGACCGGTCGAAGAGAAGGACGTCGGGAGTGTTCTCGATGCCATGGTCTCAAACGGCCAGCATGCACTGCGTCTTGGCGTCGCAGACGAGCTTCCGTGGCTCAAGAAGCAGACGCGTCTCACCTTTGTGCGCTGCGGTGTCGTCGATCCTCGCTCGGTCGAGGATTACCGCGCCCACGATGGCTACAAGGGCCTGGAGCGGGCCCTGACGCTGGGCACATCAGGCATTCTGGCCGACGTTGCGGCCTCCGGCCTGCGCGGCCGCGGCGGCGCCGGTTTCCCCACCGGCATCAAGTGGAAGACCGTCGCCGAAGCCCAGGCCGACCGCAAGTTCATCGTCTGCAACGCCGACGAGGGCGACAGCGGCACCTTCGCCGACCACATGATCATGGAAGGCGATCCCTTCGTGGTGATTGAAGGCATGACCATCGCCGGCATCGCGGTGGGCGCCACCAAGGGCTACATCTATATCCGTTCGGAATATCCCCACGCCGTCATTGCGATGGAGGAGGGGATCAAGGCCGCGAAGCGTGCGGGCTTCCTCGGCGACAACATCCGCGGCTCCGCATATTCGTTTGATATCGAAGTCCGGGTCGGCGCAGGCGCCTATGTCTGCGGCGAGGAAACCTCGCTGTTGGAAAGCCTCGAGGGCCGCCGCGGCATTGTCCGCGCCAAGCCGCCGCTGCCGGCGCACAAGGGCCTGTTCGGCAAGCCCACCGTGATCAACAACGTGCTGTCGTTCGCGGCGATCCCGTTCATTCTCAACGACGGCGCCAAGGCCTATGCCGATTACGGCATGGGCCGCTCGCGCGGCACCATGCCGATCCAGCTCGCCGGCAACATCAGGTTCGGCGGCCTGTTCGAAGTCGCGTTCGGCATCACGCTCGGCGAATTGATCGACGATGTCGGCGGCGGCACGTTCACGGGCAAGCCCGTCCGCGCGGTGCAGGTCGGCGGTCCGCTCGGCGCTTATTTCCCCCGCGAATTGTTCGATACGCCGTTCGACTATGAATCTTTTGCCAAGCGCGACGGCTTGATCGGCCATGGCGGCATCGTGGTGTTCGATGACAGTGTCGACATGTCGAAGCAGGCGCGCTTTGCCATGGAATTTTGCGCGATCGAATCCTGCGGCAAGTGCACGCCGTGCCGCATCGGCTCGACGCGCGGCGTCGAGACCATCGACAAGATTCGATCAGGCGAACGCGTCGCCGAAAACATCGCAGTGCTGGAAGATCTCAGCAACACCATGAAGTTCGGATCGCTCTGCGCGCTCGGCGGCTTCACGCCGTATCCCGTCATGAGCGCGCTCAAGCATTTCCGCGAAGATTTCGGGCCGCCTCCGGCGCGCCTGCAAGCAGCAGAATAGGAGCACCTTCTGTCGCTCATCCACGAAATCGATTTCGGTACGCCACGCTCGAAGTCCGAGAAGATGGTCACCCTGACCATCGACGGCCAGAGCATATCGGTGCCCGAAGGCACCTCGATCATGCGCGCGGCCATGGAGATGGGCACGCAAATTCCAAAACTGTGCGCCACCGACATGGTGGACGCGTTCGGCTCCTGCCGCCTCTGTCTCGTCGAGATCGAGGGACGTGCGGGCACGCCGTCGTCCTGCACCACGCCGGCCATGGAAGGCCTGGTGGTTCATACCCAGAACGAACGGCTGAAGAAGCTGCGCAAGGGCGTGATGGAGCTGTACATCTCCGACCACCCGCTGGACTGCCTGACCTGCGCCGCCAATGGCGACTGCGAACTGCAGGACATGGCCGGCGCGGTCGGCTTGCGCGACGTGCGCTACGGCTATGACGGCGAGAACCACGTTTTCGCCAAGACCGGTCCGAAGCACAGCCACCATTCGCCGGAATCCTGCGAGAACGATCACTGGATGGCGAAGGACGAGTCAAATCCGTACTTCACCTACGATCCGTCGAAATGCATCGTCTGCTCGCGCTGCGTCCGCGCCTGCGAGGAAGTGCAGGGCACTTTTGCGCTGACCATTTCCGGCCGCGGTTTCGAGAGCCGCGTTTCGCCCGGCATGAGCGAGAGTTTTCTGGGCTCCGAATGCGTGTCGTGCGGCGCCTGCGTGCAGGCCTGCCCGACCGCGACGCTGACCGAGAAGGCCGTGATCGAGATCGGCCAGCCCGAACATTCCGTCGTCACCACCTGC
>JAQGJO010000096.1 GCA_028290595.1 Hyphomicrobiales bacterium
CGCGCTGACGGTTAGTGGTTTCGCCGTTGAGCGGTATCGTGTCGAATTTCATCGATCATGGTCATCTTGCGCCACGCTTGGCGTGCGCGTTTCTTCATTCCCATCAAAGCCGCGGTGTCACGATCAAGGGCTGGTTACGCTCGTGGGTCGCGCCGTTCTGCCTTCTTGCGTTGCTCGCTTCCGGCGCCTCGGCTCCGGTCATGGCTCAGGGCGCTCCGCAGGCGGAGAAAAAGCCCGATCATCTCCGCCCCGTGATCGTCTCGCCGCCGCAGCGCAAGTCGCTGCGTCGCGCCGAATCCGGAACGCAGCGCGTCCGCACGCCCGGACGCGTCGCCGGCCGTCCGCGTGCGCCGGCCGTCGCGGTTCAAAGCACCACCGACGGAAAGGGCGCGCTGCAAACGCCGCTCAACACCAATGTCGTCACCCAGGTCGGATCGCGGCTCGGCATCACCGCGCGAGAGACGCCTGCGATGGTGGAAGTAATCGACAAGCAGGTGATCGAAGACCGCGGCCTGCGGACCACCACCGACATTGCCAAGGCCGCGACCGGCGTGACCGGCGGCCATTCGCCGGGCGCGGCCGCGATCTTCTCGATGCGCGGCTTTGCCGGCGATCAGATCAACACGCTATATAATGACATCAAGATCGGCCCGGCGACCATGACGGGACGTCCGATGGACACCGCCAATCTGGATCGTGTCGAGATCCTGAAGGGGCCGGCCTCGCTGCTATCGGGCATCGGCGCCACCGGCGGCACGGTCAATTATGTGAGCAAGACGCCGCACACCGGCCCTGTTGTCAACGAGGCCTTTACCTCGTTCGATTCGTTTAAGGGTTATCGCGCCGGATACGGCTCCGGCGGCAGCACGCTGGTCGACGGGCTGGATTATCGCTTCGATATCAGCCATTCGAACAATGTCGGCTTCATCGATGATACCTATTCGAAGCTGAGCAATGTTTCGGGCCAGCTCAATTATCGCGTCACCGATAGTTTCAAGATCTGGGGCGCCGTCGACTACAAGCAGGACAAGGACAAATTCTATTGGGGCACGCCGCTGGTGCCGGCCAATGCGCCCGGCATCGTTCCGACCACCGGCATCGTTTCTGGTTTGTGGAGCCAGTATTATCCCGGACCGAATTTCGACGGCCATGTCGGACCGCTGAATCCCGTCACCATCGACGCCCGGACGCTCCGGACCAATTACAACGTGCTGGATAACCACAGCGGCGCGCAGGAGCTATGGCTGCGCAGCGGCTTCCAATGGGACATCACCAGCAATGTCTCGCTCAAGAGCCAGGTCTATGGCTACGGCGCGCAACGTCATTGGTTCAACAACGAGATCAACTCGTTCAATGACAGCGCCACGCCCGGTTTCGGCGCACAGGGTGAAGTCTATCGCGAGCGGCTTGCACTCGATCATGCCCAGAGGCTCTACGGCAACATCACCGACCTGACGATCAATTCGAATATAGGCGGCATGGACAACCGTTTCGTGACCACGGTCGCGGCCAGCAGCCTGCAGTTCAACGTTTCGCAGGACACGGTCGGGCCGAACGGCGACAATTCCGACAGCGTCAGCCTGGTTAATCCCAACCGTGGCCTCTATGGGGCGCGAAGTGACGAGAAGATCCTGACCCACCTCAATAACGCCTCGCTCTCGTTCGAGGACCGGTTGAAGATCACATCGAATTTCGCTTTGATCGGCGGCATCCGCGTCGAGGACATCGAACTGTCGCGCACGCGGTTCTCGCCGGAAGGCGAACTTCGCTCGGATATCGGCTATCCCTTCACCAAGACCTTCACCCCTGTCACGGGCCGCGCCGGCTATACTTGGGAGGCGGTGCCGGGAATCACTTTCTACAGCCAGTACGCCACCGCGGCCGATCCCACGGTTGCGAACATCTTCATCCTGCGTCCGACGCAGCCCCTGCTGCTGACGACGTCGCGGACTTACGAGGCCGGCGTCAAGCTGCTGTCGGCCGACAAGCGGATGGAGTTCGTCGTGTCGGCATTCGATATCGAGCGCAAGAATGTCTACGTCCCCGAGAGCGGCATGGTGTTCAACGTCGCCGGAAAGATCGCGGCGAGGGGATTTGAAGTCGCAGCAGCGGTGAATCCGATCGAGGGATTGCGGCTGTGGGGCAATGTCGCGATCGTGCAGTCGCATTTTGTCGATTTCAGCTTTATCGACGGCGACGGGGTGTTTAAGTCTTATTCGGGCATGACCCCGCCGAACACGCCGAACTTCGTCGCCAATGCCGGCGGCTCTTACCGTTTCGCGACCGCATGGCCGGTCGAGATCGGGGCGTCGATGCGTCATGTCGGCGACCGCTTCAACTTCCAGGACAATCTCGTCACCATGAACAACTACACCACCTTCGATGCCTACGCCTTTGTCGATATCCCGAAGACGGTGTTCAACGGCGTCGAACGGACCAGGTTGAGCTTCCGTGTCAAGAACCTGACCAACAAGCTCTACGCGTCCTGGGGCGATCCCGGATACACCGACCAGGTGATCCTCGGCGCGCCGCGCAGCTATGAGGTGGCCGCCTCATTCAAGTGGTGATATCGAACGCCGCATGCGCGTCCTGACCCTGGTTCATCGCTGGCTTGGCATCCTGTTCTGCCTGCTGTTCGCGATGTGGTTTGCCAGCGGCATTGTCATGCATTTCGTTGCGTTTCCGTCATTGACGGAAACGGAGCGGATTGAGGGGCTGGCCGCGGTCGAGGCACCGGCCGGCTTGCGCAGCCCGGGGGAGGCCGCCGGCGCGGTCAAGGACGCCGCGCGTGTGCGCCTGCTGCGGCGCGTCGACCGGCCGGTCTATCTGGTTTCCGGCGGTTTTGGTGTGAAGGCCTTTGGTGCAGCCGATCTTTCGGATGCCGCCGTGCGTTCGGAAGAACTGGCGTTGGCGATCGCCGTCGATCACGCCCGCCGGCGCAAGATTGACGTCACGCGGGCGGCGTTTGCCGAACTGCTGACGCTTGACCAGTGGACTTTGTCCGGTGCGCTCAACCGCCATCGTCCGCTGTATCGCGTTGCGCTGAATGATGAAGCGGGCACCGACCTCTACATCTCTTCGGCGACCGGCGAGATCGTCGGCGACACCACGCGGCGCGAACGCGGATGGAACTACCTCGGCAGCGTCGCGCACTGGATCTATCCGACCGTGCTGCGCAGCCGGGCGGCGATCTGGAATATAACGGTGTGGTCGCTCTCGCTGGCGGCATTGATCACCGCACTCGCGGGAAGCTTGCTCGGCATTTTGAGGACCAAGCTGGTCAGGGGAGGAATCGCGTCGCCGTTTCAAGGCTGGCACAAATGGCATCATTGGCTGGGGCTCGCCTGCATGGTCTTCGTGGTTAGCTGGATTTTCAGCGGCTGGCTGTCGATGGATAGCGGCCGGCTGTTCTCGGCCGGGGCACTCAGCTCCGAAGAATCAGCCAGGATTTCCAGCGTGCCGGCGTGGAATGATCTGTCGAAAGCGGAATGGCGGCCGACTGCCATAGCGGCCAAGGAGATCG
>JAQGJO010000122.1 GCA_028290595.1 Hyphomicrobiales bacterium
GATCCGCAAATGCGCGTGCGCGGCGTCGAGCATCTGCGCGTGGTCGATGCCTCGGCCATGCCCGATCTGGTGTCGGCCCATATCAACGCCTGCGTGCTGATGATGGCGGAAAAGGCGGCCGATCTGATCCGTGGCTTGGCGCTACCGCGACAGCTTTCCGCATATTGAAACTCCGCCTCGGGGTGTCGTTCCCGGCCGCCGTAGGCGGAACGGGAATCCAGTGGAAACGTGACGGCCCCTTGCTCCTGGATCCCCGCTCACCCGCTACGCGGGCGTCGGGGATGACAGCCCTCGCTTTTTGTACGCCTGCAAACAAGATTTGAGGTCAGGAGCGGTTACATCTGGCGCCAATGTCTCAGACTTTGATGGAGGAATGAATGGCCAGGACGATTGTCGTCAATCACGTGGGCGGCCCCGATGTCATGAAGCTCGTCGACATGGATCCGGGCAAGCCGGGTCCAGGCGAGGTCCTGCTGCGCCAGACGGCGATCGGCATCAATTTCGCCGACGTGCACTACCGCCGCGGCACCGCGCCGCCGCATGCCATGGCGAAACTGCCGATGCCGTTCACGCCGGGCCTGGAAGCGGCCGCCGTGGTGGAAGAGATCGGACCCGGCGTTACCGGCTTCAAGCGCGGCGACCGGGTCGGCTATGCGACCGCCACATTGACGATCGGTGCCTATACCGAGATGCGGGTGTTTCCGGCCGACCGGCTGTTCAAGATTCCAGACGGCGTGTCCGACGTTGCGGTCGCGGCAGTGATGTATCGCGGCGTCACCGTGCATGGGATGATCCGCTCCTGCTACAAGGTGAAGCCGGGCGACAACGTGCTGTTGCATGCGGCGGCCGGCGGCGTCGGATCGATCGTCGCGCGTTGGGCCAAGCATCTCGGCGCCACGGTTATCGGCACGGTTAGCAGTGAGGCCAAGGTTGATTATGCCCGTGCGCAGGGCTGCGCCCATGTCATCGTCACCAGCCGCGAGGACTTCGTCAAACGCGCGAAAGAGCTGACCAACGGGGTTGGTGTTGACGTTGTGTTCGACGGCGTTGGCGCCGACACGTTTCTCAAATCCTTCGACTGTATCCGTCGTTACGGCATGATGGTGTCGTTCGGTCAGGCGGCCGGGATGATGGACCCGGTCGATCCTGTGCTGCTGCAGCACAACGGCCTCTATCTGACCAAGTTCAGCGGTTCGACCTATAACGAGGTCACGGAAGATTATCAGTTCCGCGCCAAGGAAGTGCTGGAGGCCATCGCGCAGGGCGTTCTGGGGCAGGGCAATTGCGCGATCTATGAGCTTGAGAATGTCGCCCAGGCGCATCGTGATTTCGAGGATCGCAGCACCACCGGGTCGCTGGTGATCAGACTGTAGACCTGCTCTGCAAGGAGCGGTGCGCCTGTTTGCCGGGCAGGGATGCATCAAACATTTGCAGCCCGAAGGCGCGGCGCCAAACGGCACTGCCGCAGGCAAGAGGCTTTGCCGTTTCAAGACAAGTAATTGGGCGCGCGATAACAAGAAGAAAACCGGCCCTATGGCGAGCATGCCGACATGCAGCGGTCCGGCCGGCTTATTGCTGCGGCGAGACGCTGGTCCGTGATCGACACGGCAAAGCTTCGGCAAACCATGGGGATTTGAGATGAAGGAAAGCTTGATCGATCGCCGGTCGTTCACCCTGGGCAGTGCGACCCTGGCCCTGGCCTGTGCCGTTCCCCAGACGTCCTTTGCGCAGGAAACGCCGCGGCGCGGCGGCGTGCTGACGGTGCAGACCTATTCGGATCTTCGCACGCTCAATCCGGCGATGCGCGCCTCGTTCGCTATTCATATCTTCACCAGCAAAATGATCGAGCCTCTGGTCGATCTTGGCGTCAACAATGAGCCGGTGCCGAAACTTGCCACCGCCTGGGAAAGTTCGGCCGACGGCAAGACCATCACCTTCAAATTGCGCGAAGGCGTGCAATGGCACGACGGCAAGCCCTTCACATCGGCGGATGTGCAGTTCTGTGCCATGGAGATGTGGAAGAAATTCCAGAATTACGGCACCTTGCTGCATCGCCATCTCACCGCGGTCGATACGCCGGATGCTCATACGGCCATCTTCCGTTACGCCGAACCGATGCCGCTTGGGCTTTTGCTGCGCGCCTCCTGCGAGCTCTGCTACGTCGTGCCGAAGCATATCTACGAAGGTACCGACCTTCTCAAGAACCCGGCCAATCTTGCGCCGATAGGGACCGGGCCTTTCAAGTTCAATTCCTATGCGCCGGGCGAACATCTGACGCTGGATCGCAATCCGAACTACTGGGTTCCGGGCCAGCCCTATCTCGACCGCTTGATCATCCGCGTCATTCCCGATGCTGCTGCAGCGGCGGCGGCGCTTGAATCCAAGAGCATCCAGATGAGTTTTTTCTCGTCGCTGCCGCGCACCGACATTGCGCGTCTTGCCAAGGATGCCAATTTCCGCGTCGGAACCAAGGGCAATGAAGCCTACACGATCCTCAATACGCTGGGGTTCAACACGCGCAAGAAAGAGCTGTCGGACGTTCGCGTGCGCCAGGCCATTGCCTACGCCCTCGATATCGATTTCTATGCCGAGGAATTCCTGCTCGGCTACGGCAAGCGGGCGCAGGGGCCGATCCCGTCGACCTCGACCTTCTTCGTTCCGGGCGCCGCGCCGGGCTATCCGTTCGATCTCAAGAAGGCGGAGGCTCTGCTTGACGAAGCCGGCTATAAACGCGGCGTCGGTGGCATCCGCTTTTCGATGCGGCTGATGCCGAACACTTCCGACGACATCCGCATGTTCGCGACCTTCATCCAGCAGTCGCTGCAGAAGATAGGCGTCAAGATCGATGTGCAGTCATATGATGCGCCGGGCTATATCGCTCATGTGAACCGCGACTGGGATTTCGAACTTGCCACGGACACCAATCTCTTCCGCGGCGATCCGGGAGTCGGCACGACGATCTGGTATCAATCGGGCGTCCCGGCGGGCACGCCGTGGAGCAATCAGTTCGGCTGGAAATCCGATCAGCTCGATGCGGTGACCCGCGAGGCCCTGATCGAGCTCGATCCGGCCAAGCGCAAGGCGATGTATGGCGAATTCGCGAAAATGGCGAATGCGGAAATTCCAGTGCTGATGGCGATCGAACAGATCTTCGTTTCGGCCGTGGCCAAGAACGTCCGCAACGACCACAATACGCCGCGCTGGCCCGGCACCTCGTGGGCGGATGTGTGGATCGAGGCATAGGAAACATATAGGCATGCGCATACTGCGTCTGGCATTGTACCGGCTGGCGGTCAGCCTGCCGTGCATGCTGATCATTCTGCTCGGGCTTTTTCTTCTGCTGCAGCTCGCGCCGGGCGATGCCATCGACGCCCTGATGGGGCAGATGGGAAGCAGCGATACGGCCTTGGCGGAGACGCTGCGTCAGCAATATGGACTGGGCGGCGGGGTCGCGACCAGGCTTGCCGTCTATCTCCTCAACGTGCTGCGCCTCGATCTTGGATTTTCAGTTGCCTACAATCAGCCGGTGCTGACGGTCATCCTTCAGCGGCTGCCGGTGACCTTGCTGCTGATGATCTCGGCGCTGTCGTTTGCCTTCGCTGCCGGCATGGTGGTCGGCGTGCTGGCGGCGCGGCGGGT
>JAQGJO010000159.1 GCA_028290595.1 Hyphomicrobiales bacterium
GATCCGCTCGGCGTCATCTATGATCCGGCCCAGCAGGTGATGAAGGTCGGCGCCGGCAACTTCTTCAAGAGTTGACGCTCTTCCCATGTGAGACGACGCGATGAAAAAAGAGGATGGCGGCGCTAGCGCCGCCGCCGAACTTCCGGCCCATCCGGAAGCACTCGATTATCCGCCTGCGGATGCGATCGCTGCTGCAAAGATCATGGTGCTGGCAACCAGCCTGCGGCGCTCCGCCGCCACGCTCTATGCGCGCGAGTTCGACCTCGGCGGGCAAGCTTGGCGGCTTCTGAGCGTCATCGGGTTGCGTGGACCCATGTCGCTGGGCGAACTTGCCGATCGCCTTGGCTACGACAAGGGCCTTGCCAGCCGCGAGGTGACAGCGCTCGTCCGCCGCGGCCTTGTCCTGAAAATCCGTCCGGCGCGCGCCGTGTGCATTCAGCTCAGCCCCAGCGGCGAAAGTCTGATGCAGAAACTGCACGAGCTATCGCGCCAACGCGATGAATTCCTGCTTGCCGATCTGAGCACCGAGGAACGCAAAATATTCAACCGGCAGCTCGATATGATAGCAGCCCGCGCCAGGACGCTGCTCGATCAGGGCGACGATTGACGGCCGCGGAGCCAGTCACCGGAATCCAAAGCGCCTGTTCAAAATAACGGCAATTCTGCTCAATATTTAGCTTGCCCCATTCCCAACCGCCGCAGGGACGCCTAGAATAATAGCGAATTAAGTTCGTTATCTATTCGAACGGCCATGGCATCCGACTTGCTAAGTGCTTCCCGCATCAAGGCTTGGGACACTCAAGCCCATGAATCCAAAACGAGGGGATATGTCATGCGCGATGATTCAACGAACGGCGTTTCAAGGCGTCATATCCTGGCGGCTGCGGCAACGATGGCGGCGGTGAGCCGGATTCCGCCCGCCCATGCGGCAGCGGTTCCTCTTGGCAAGCCGATCGACCCGAAAGACCTCGTCATCGCCTTTGGACATGTCGGCCCTATCTCGGACGAAGGCTGGACGTTCAGTCATCACAAGGGCCGTCTGGCTGTCGAGAAAGCCTATCCCGGCGCAAAGTTCATTGAGGTCGAGAACATCCCCTTCTCGTCGCAGGCATCGCGCATCTTCACGCAGTTCGTGCAGGAAGGCGCCAATCTTGTCTTCATCACCTCCGGCTACGGCGACTTCCTTTACGATGTGGCGAAACGAAATCCCGACGTCGCCTTTATGGAAGCAGGCCGGCAACCAAAACTTCCCAATGCCGTCGGCTATTACATCCAGCATTGGATGCCGAGTTACCTGCTGGGAATGGCCTCGGCGATGCTCAGCAAGACCAACAAGCTCGGATATATCGCGTCTTTCCCGGTGTCAGCCGTGGTCGCCAACATCAATTCGTTCCAGCTTGGCGCCCGCTCGGTCAATCCGGACGTGCAGACTCAGGTTGTGTCGATCAACTCATGGTTCGATCCGCAAGCAGCGACCCAGGCGGCCAATGCATTGATCGATGCCAGCTGCGACGTTCTCTACGGCATCATGGACGAACCGGCCTATCTGCAGGTCGCCGAGAAGCGCGGCAAATGGGCCGTGATGTGGAACACCGACATCCGCCGCTTCGGCCCCAACGCCTATGTCAGCTCTCTCCTGATCGACTGGGATGATTTCTATCTCTCGCAGGTCAAGAGCCGGGTCGAAGGAAGCTGGAAGGGCGACCGCAGCGCCGTTCTACTCCCCCTGACGAAAGGAACCGATCGCGACGCCTGGGGCCAGAACGTGCCGAAGGAGATCGCAGCCAAAGTCGACGAAATGCGCGCCCGCATGATCAACGGCTACAATCCTTTTGTCGGACCAATCGCCGATGCAGCCGGTGCCATCAAGGTCGCGGCCGGTACGGAAATGGACGTCGATACTTTATATGCGAACTGGCGCTGGCCCATCCAGGGCGTGGCCGGCCTGAAGGTTTAGCCACAAGATACGGGCTCCACGATGAACCAGATCGCCGCGGAAATGCCGGCTTCGGCCCTGCTTGTCGAAATGCGCGGCATCGACAAGAGCTTTCCCGGCGTGATCGCCAATGCCGGCGTCGATCTCGATATAAGGCCGGGCGAAGTCCACGCCCTGCTCGGCGAGAACGGCGCCGGCAAGTCGACCTTGATGAATATTCTGACCGGCATCTATCAGCCGGATGCGGGCACCATTCATATTGATGGACAGGCGCTTTCGTTTCGCTCGCCGCGCGACGCGATAGCCGCCGGCATCGGCATGGTGCATCAGCATTTCAAATTGGTGAAGGCATTCAGCGTCGCGGAGAACCTCCACCTGGGCTTCGACGATACGCCGTTTCTCGTGTCGCGATCGACATTGCGGCGACGCACGCAAGCCCTTGAGCAACGCTTCGGATTGCAGATCTCGCCCGATGCCGTGGTTCAGGATCTGTCTGCCGGCGAGCAGCAACGCGTCGAGATTCTCAAGGCCCTCGTTCGCGGCGCGCGCATTCTGATCCTCGACGAACCAACCGCTGTTCTGACAGCCGAGGAAGCCCGGCTGCTTTTCGACGTCGTGCGGCGGCTGACCACAGACGGATTCGCGGTCATTTTCATCAGCCACAAGCTCGATGAAGTACTCGCCATCTCCGACCGGATCACGGTTCTGCGCGGCGGAAGAAAAGTCGCCACCGTGGCGACGAAGTCCACCGACGATCGCAACCTCGCCGATCTCATGGTCGGGCATGCGGTGACGCCCCAGGCCAATGATCGCCGGCCCATGGAACGCCGCCCCGCCATTGCGCTGCATGGCGTCTCGACGCCGGCCGGCCAGGACGGCTGCCGGCTCGACGGCATCGACTTGACCCTGTTCTCGGGCGAGATCGCCGGCATCGCCGGCGTCGCCGGCAATGGCCAGCGCGAGCTCAGCGAAGTGCTGTCCGGCATACGCGCCCCGGCCGATGGAGCAATCCGCATTCAAGGCGTCGATTTCACCGGTCGCGATGCAAAGGCTTTTGCCAAAGGCGGCGTCGGCCATATCCCCGAGGATCGTTTGCGCAGCGGCGTGGCGGCGACATTGTCCCTGCTGCAGAATGCCATCCTGC
>JAQGJO010000169.1 GCA_028290595.1 Hyphomicrobiales bacterium
CTGCTCGAAGCTGCGCTGTGGCACGTCGTATTTGGCCTCGCGCGCCCGGGTCAAAAAGTCGGAGACGAAGGCATCGAGCCAGAGATCGTCGCCGGCATTGCTGGCCGACCACAGGCCGAAGGCGCCGGTCGAGTTCTGCCGCGACAGCACGCGCTCGATGGCATCCTTCACCCGTTGCTCGACATTGGTGTCGAGCGCCAGCAATTGCGACGACGCCAGCTTGTTGACGTAGAGCAAGGGCATGGCGCGGCTGACGGTCTGTTCCGAGCAGCCATAGGGGTAGCGATCCAGCGCCTGCAGCAGCGCCGGCACATCGATACCGCCGTAGGGCGTAACAGCGACAGAGACCGCGCCGCTGCCCGGCAGGAAGTCCGCCAGCAGATCATTGGAGATCGTGACGCTGCCGCCGGCCGGCAACGGACGCACGACACGGCGATAGAGTTCGGCCGAGCCCGGCTGCACGTTGACGGCCAAAGTCTGCGCCGCCGTCACATTGGGCCCGGTGAGTTTGAGGTCGAGTTCGGCGCGGCCGATGCCGGCGCCGGACACGGGAATGTCGAACTGCGTCTTGCCGCCCTGCGCCAATCTCACCGTCCGGCGCATGGCGCTGGCGTCGACCGACACCGGCCCGCGCACGTCGAGATCGATGACATAGTCGCCGGCAGCGCCTTCGACATTATCGACCTGGACGTGGAATTGCGAACGGTCGCCGAGCGAAAGGAAGCGCGGCAAGGTCGCCTGCGCGACGACGGGATCGCGCACGATCACATCCTTCGACGCGGAACCAACCTTGTTGCGGGTCCAGCCGACGGCCATGACTCGCATGGCACCGTTGAAGGCGGGTATCGCGAAGGTGATGCGCGCAACGCCGTCGGCATCGACCTTAACGACGCCGGAATAACGCGCCAGCGGCTCCTGCGTCGGGCGATTGCCCTCGAGGCCGCGGCCGGCAGCGTCGCCGCCGGAGCGGATGGCGCCGCGCGAGCCCTGCATACCGTCGATCAGCAGGCCGTAAAGATCGCGTATTTCGGTCGACAATTGCCGCTGGCCGAAGAAATAGCCGGTCGGATTTGGCGATTCATAGCGCGTCAGATTGAGGATGCCGATATCGACCGCAGCCACCGTGACATAGGCTTCCTCACCTGCCGCAAGCCCGGTGAGCTTGATCGGCATGGTGAGCGAGCGGCGCGGCTCGATCTTGTCCGGCGCATCGATGGCGACATCGAGCTTGCGCACGGTGCTGTCGACCTGGAACCAGGAGAGACCCAGTGCGCGGCCGGGCATGCGCTTGGCTGCCTGGTCGAGCGGCCGGTGCGCCATCGCGACGGCATAAGCGCCGGCGCCCCATTCCGCTTTGACCGGAATCGAAACCTCATTGTCGCCGGCGACGACATCGGTGAGACGGATGTCCTGCACCTTGTCGCCGACGATGGCGACTGTCGCCTTGCCGGCGAAGCGCGAGGCGATGCGGACCTTCATCTGATCGCCCGGCTTGTAATCGGTCTTGTCGAGGGTGACTTCGAGCAGATCGGGCGTTTCGGCGCTGACATCGCCGGACCAGCCGACGTTGAAGGTGATGCTTGTCGGCGCCAGGGTGCCGTCGTCCGAGGTCAGATCGAGGCGATGCGCGCCCCAGCCGACAGCGGCCCCGACACGCGCGGCTGCTCCTGTCGTCACATCGACTTTTCCGTCGGCGATCTTGCGCGACGACTTCAGCCGTTCGAAGCCCCAGCGGCCATCATTATTGTACCACTGGTAATCGTTGCTGACGCGATACAGCGTCCATTGCAGACCCTTGACCGGCACGCGCTGGCCATCCGCCGAAACGGCGGCGACATCGAAGGTCGCGGTCGCGCCTTCCGTCAGATCGTCGAAATTCTTCTTCACCGCGATGAGGCCGTTCTTCGACCTTACCGGCAGAGTGACGACGCGCTCGACGGCACGGCCGCCGGATTCGCCGGCACGCAGCAGGATGCGCGCTTCGACCGGACGCGGCGCATCGACCTCCGGAATTGGAACGACGACGGTGGCGCGGCCCTGCGCATCAGTCTGGGTGGAGCCCTCGATGTCGTTGCGCACGGTCTCAAAAGCTTCGTCCTGCAGACCGGCGGTGAAGCCCTTGAGGCCTGGAATGTCGATCGAGTCCGCCGGCGAAATCGAAATCTCGCCGGTGATGTCGAGGTCCGATCCGGGGGCGCCATAGAGATAACGCGCAACAGCATCGATCTTCGCCTCTTCGCCCTGTACCAGAACCTTGTCTTGCGGCGTCAGGGTGAAGTCCAGGCGCTCGGGAACATAATCTTCAACGAGGAACGTCGTCTCGCCGATTGCCGGCGATTTGGGATCGGCATAGGCCTGTACGCGCCAGGTGCCGGTGGCGACACCAGAGAGCAGCGCGACAGACCAGGCACGGCCGCCAAGGCCCTCGTCATTGAGAAGAGCGCGCTTGTATTCGACGCCGTCGGGCCGTTTGAGTACGAGGGTCAGCGGCAGGCCGGTCTGCGACACGCCACGACCGTCGCGCAGCAGAGCCGCGATGTTCACCGTCTCGCCCGAGCGATAGACGCCACGCTCGGAATAGACATAGGCGTCAAGCGCCTTCGTCGCCGTGCGGCCCTTGACGCCGCGATCGGTAAGATCGAACGGCGCCTGCACCAAATCGAGAAAGCCGTAATCGCTATTGCGGTCGCTGGCGATGATGACGCCCGGAGCCATGCCGCCGGTGCCGCGCGAGAGGCCGGCATCGAAGCGCACGTGGCCATCAGCGCCGGTCGTCTGCGTCGCCAGCACTTCGTTGTTGCGGGCGAGCAGTCGCACTTCGACAGACGATAGCGGCGCGGCGCTCGCCAGCGAGCGCACGAACACATGCACGCCATCGTCGCCGGAGAAACTCGTCAGGCCGAGATCGGAAACGACGAACCATTGCGTCGCCGAATTCTCATAGCTGTCGTCATCGTCAGAGGTCACGGATTGCGACACCGGCTTGTCGCCGGCGCGCGCCAGCATGACATAGACGCCGGGCTCCATCTTGCCGACGGCATCGAGAATTGGAAACGCGGTAACGACATCCTTGTTCAGTTCGACCTTGGCGTCGAGCGTTCCGGTCCACACCTTGACGCCCTTGTCATCGATGATCTGCTTGGCGCGATAGCCGCCGAGCTGCGACATGAAGTCATCAGACCGCACGGTCGGCACGAGGTTGCGGTCGCCGATGCGCAGCACGTCGATGGCGATCTTCGGCGTATTGACGGAGACGACCGGGATGCCTTCCTGGCCGAGACGGGGCAGAACGTAGTTCTTGCCGGTGAAACGCACCTGCGCGGTGCGGTCCTTCACGTAGATTTCGTAGTCGTTGGATTTCAGCAGATTTTCGCCGACCGACGAGGGCAGGCCTTCGCGCACGACGATGGCGTATTTCTCGCCATGCTTCAGGCCTTCGACGCACAATTGCTGGTCTTCAGCGGTGATCGCACCATTGGCGGCGCCGGAGATCGCGACGAAGGGCGCGAAGTCGACCTTGCCTCTCGCCAACGGCTCAGAAAACTGAAAGCAGACGCGCGGGGACGCGGCGTCGTTGTCAACCTTGTAGTCGAGAATGCGGAAGCCGTACTTGGCGCGCATATCTTCGTAGGTGGTGCGAATCTCGCGATTGTCGTTGGCATCGAGGCTGGCGCGGTAAGCGTTGAGCGCCAGGCGGTAAAGCGATTGCGAGCCGTGAACAGAACCGATGAGAGACAGCGCCGTCGCCTCGTCTGTCTTGCTGGTGAACCGCTGATAGGCGCCATAGGCGGCGTTGAGAGCTGTCTGATTCCAACGCCAGCCGTCACTGGGATTATCGACCGATGCGGCGCGCGCGGCGCGGGCATAATCGAGCCAGGCCTGGCCGTCGCGCGGTGCGGCGACGATGGCCGCGCCAAACGGCAGGAGCGAGCCACGCGGGTTGCGCGGCATCATGGCAAGACCGCTGCGGCGCAGGTCGGCGGCAGGACGCCCGGCAAGAGATACCGAATCTTTCCTGATCTGCTCCTCGAGCCGGACCACATTCGATGCGAGATCTTCGCGCACATAGGCTTTCTGCGCAAAGGCCGATGTCGCGACAACGAGAGCGCAGGCTGTGATCAGTCCGCGAAGCATTTTACGCATCGATATCTCCATCGTCTTTGTAGTCTCGCGCCATTTAGTCTCGGCCGCCGCATTCCAGTCACACGCCCGTCGCAAGTCGCCCGCCGGGCGGACCGGAAGCCGGTGACGGCAGTTCCGATATTCGCAATTCCGGCAGGATGACACAGTTCGGCATGTAGACCTATGACATCAACACAACACATGCTTTGTGAATGTGCGCTAACGCACTTCGGTGACGGAGATTTTTTGCGTTACCAATATTTTTTGGCCATGATGGCTTACTGCTCTTTTGGCTTTCAACCTCAACCTGGCTCCTGGCTTCCCGCTTCGAGCCGCCTTCGATCAAGGAATGCAGAATGGCTTCGCCGTCCGCAACCACTCTTCATTCGCTGTCGAAGCTTCTGGCCGCGGCCAGCATTACATTAACCGGAATTGTTGCGATTGCCTCTGCGGCGCAGGCACAACAACCTGCTGCTCCTGCGGCGACGCCGGCGCCAGACCCTGTCTTTGAAGCAGCGAAGGCGGCGTTCGAAGCTCTGCCGGAAACCGACCGCCGCGCCATTCAGGATGCCCTGATCTGGACCGGCGACTACAAAAGCAATGTCGATGGCAATTTCGGCCGCGGCACACGCGATTCCATCATCGCCTTTGCCCGGCGCGCCAAACTGCCGACCGACGGCACGCTTGATCAAAAGGGGCGCGCCATGGTGATCGCCGCCGGCGAACGCGCCCGGAGCGCGCAGCTTTTCCGTAAAGTGGCTGATACCCGCACCGGCGCGTCGATCGGCCTGCCGACAAAATCGATGATCAAGCGCATCGATACCAAATCCGGTTCGAAATGGTTTACGGCGGACGGCTCGGCCAGTCTCGACACGTTCCAAAGTCCGGAAAGCCAGGGCGATCTGCCGTCGCTGTTCGACAATCTGCGCGCCGACGTGCCGGGACGCCGCGTTACCTATCGCGTGCTGCGTCCGGACTTTTTCGTTCTCACCGGTGAAGACCAGGATCGCTTCTTCTACACGCGCGCCACGCGCGGCAACGCCAACGGCGTTGCGACCGTGCGCGGCTACACCTTGGCTTACGCCAAGGCACTGAAGCCGACCTACGACGTGGTTTCGATTGCGATCGCCAACGGCTTCGATCCGTTTCCCTCGGCGACGCCGGCTGCCGTCGCGGGGACGCCCGGCGCACCGCCGACGCAACCTGCAATTCCTGCGGCGCCACCGAGCGCCAAACTGCAGGCGAGCGCCATTGCGGTTGGGCCGGGCCTGTTCCTCAGCGTCGTGCGCGGCGACTGCAAAGATCCCAAAATCGCGACGCGGGCTGCGAGTGTCACCAAGCGTGACCCAGCGAGCGGCCTCACCCTGATCGAGGCGCGTGGGCCCGACATCGCGGCGCTCGCCCCCGCGGCGCAAACCCCGGCCGGCGGCGAGACCGTCGTCGCCCTGTTCGTCTCGCAACTGACGGCCGGCGATGCCCAACTGTCGGTCGCGACCGGCGACTATCTCGCGCCGGTCTCGGCCGGCGCGCCGCCCCGGCTGGTTGCAGCCCTGCAGTGTTATATCGGCGGCACGGCGGTCTTCGACCGGTCCGGCAGGTTGGTTGCGCTGGCCGGCGCACCGGCAACCGAGCCGAGGCGGATCGCCGGCATCATTCCGCAATCGGCCTGGGCGCTGGTTCCGGCCACAGCCATCACCGCCTTTCTGGACGGCGCCGGGGTGAAGCCTTCCGCCACCGCACCGGCGAACGCCAACCAGACTGCCGGCGACATTGCCGGCACGCGCCGGCGCTCGATCCTGCCGCTAACCTGCGTGCGCTAAAAGGGGCCTGCCCACGCTATAGCTTGGCAGCGGTTTGAAAGGCTGCTACGAGGGCGCGAGCCCAGCACTCAGTGCTGGAAATCCAATAAAATCCGGCACCGGAGAGA
>JAQGJO010000199.1 GCA_028290595.1 Hyphomicrobiales bacterium
GCGATTGTCGGCGCGATGCTCGGCAACGACGTCAATCTGCGGGATTTTGAGGGACGCTCGGCGCTGCTGTTGTCGAAGGCCAAGGACAACAACGCCTCCTGCGCCGTCGGCCCGCTGCTGCGGCTGTTCGATAAGACGTTCTCGCTCGACGACGTCAGGCGGATGGAAGTTGGATTGACGGTGAAGGGACAGGACGGTTTTGTCCTCGACGGTTATTCCTCGATCAGCAAGATCAGCCGCGATCCCACCGACCTCGTCGCCCAGACCATCGGGCCGGTCCATCAGTATCCCGATGGTTTTGCGCTGTTCCTCGGCACGATGTTCGCGCCGGTGAAGGACCGTGATACGCCGGGCGAAGGGTTTACGCACAAGCGCGATGATATCGTCACGATATCAGCGCCGCAGCTCGGCAAACTGATCAATCGGATGCGGACCAGCGATGAGTGCGAACCCTGGACGTTCGGCATCGGCGAACTGATGCGAAACCTGGCGAAGCGGAAGATCCTTTGACAATTCGGTCGTAGGATCGGTAGAGCGCAGCGAAACCCATCGATGCATGCGCGAAGATGATGGGTTTCGCTTCGCTCTACCCATCCTACAAGATCAAGACTCGGGAAGCAGACCGGACGAGCCAGGCAGGCGTGCCGGTCAGGGCATGACGAGCGTAATGACGCCGTCATGGACCACCGCCGTCCTGATGCCGTCGCGCGCCATCGATTCGATGGCCGTCCATTTCTCCCGAAACAGAGCCGCCGCTTCCTGCATGTCGGGAGCGTCTACCCTGACACAACAGGCGCGCCGTTCGCCGTTGTCCGCGATCTGAAGAAGAAGGTGTACCCAGGGCCTTGCCCCTTGCTGTCCATCGAAATACGCCCCTGTCGCATTCAGTGTCCCCTGATTTGCGTCGAAGGAGCAGGTGCGTTTTCAATTTGGCTTTTCGTGCGGCGCGATTGTGACGCTGGAAATTATCATGCGAAGTGTTGCAAACATCCAACAATTGGAACAGGCATTAGACTCTCGGAAACCGTATTGCTTCCGGGACCGGTTCCGGTTGCGCCATTTGGTTTGAGTTCTCCGGAGTTTGCCTGGACGACGTATGGTTGATGCCACTCACACCGGTAGCGCAATCGAATATTTCACCTGGCTTAATGCAAAACTCGATTCGATCGAGGCGATGCCGTCGAGGCGCGTCAGCTTGTTTTTCAAGAACGCTTCATAGGACGACAGATCGGCGGCGACGACGCGCAGCAGATAGTCGCGGTTGCCGGTCATCAGATAGCATTCCAGCACCTCGTCCCATTTCGAAATCGCTTTCGCAAAACGGTCGAGGTCCTCCTCCTTCTGCCGCGCCAGCTTTATCGAGATGAAGACGCTGACATGAAGTCCCAGCGATTTCTGGTCGACGGTGGCAATATAGCGGGTGATCACGCCGCGTTCTTCCAGCAGCTTGACGCGGCGATGGCACGGCGACACCGACAGGCCGACCTTATCGGCGAGTTCCTGCATGGTGGTGCGGCTGTCGGATTGCAGCAGGCTGAGGATTTTACGGTCGATGGCGTCTAGGGCGTGCATTGGGATAAACTCTGGTCAGAGGGCCTCATATTGGAATTTTATCCCAATACTCGGCGGTATGCAGCGATAATTTGAGATTTTTGGCCGCGGCCTCGGCGGTAAAATTGCCAGATCATTCACCGTGCCGCGAGGTGCGCCATGCCCGTCGAGCCCGCTCGCCTTGAACTGTTGTCCGCGCTGGCCCGCAAAGTGCTGTGGCTGTCGTCCTGGACCATCCACCACGCCAATCACGTCAGGCCCAATGCCGACGGCTTGAAGGTCGGCGGCCATCAGGCTTCTTCGGCCTCGCTCGCCACCATCATGTCGGCGCTGTATTTCTCGGTGCTGAAGCCGGAAGATCGCGTCGCGGTGAAGCCGCATGCCAGTCCGGTGTTCCACGCCATCCAGTATCTGTTCGGGCACCAGACCCGCGAGAAGCTGGAAAATTTCCGCGGTTTCAAGGGCGCGCAATCCTATCCGTCGCGCACCAAGGATACCGACGACGTCGATTTTTCCACCGGCTCGGTCGGGCTCGGCGTGGCGCAGACGTTATTCTCGTCACTGGTGCAGGATTACGTCAAGGCGCATGGCTGGATGAAGGATCGCCCGGAGGGGCGGATGATCGCGCTGGTCGGCGATGCCGAGATGGACGAGGGCAATATCTTCGAGGCGCTGCTGGAGGGCTGGAAGCACGGCCTGCGCAACACCTGGTGGGTGGTCGACTACAATCGTCAGAGTTTGGATGCCGTGGTCCGCGAAGGGCTATGGGAAAAGTTCGAATCCATGTTCCGCAATTTCGGCTGGGACGTGGTGATCGTGAAATACGGCCGGCTGATGCAGGCGGCGTTCGCCGAACCCGGTGGCGAGGCCTTGCGGCGCTGGATCGACGCCTGTCCGAACGCGATGTATGCGGCGCTGTGTTTCCAGGGTGGCGCGGCATTTCGAAAACATCTCGACGACGAGATCGGCGATCAGGGCGCGGTGTCGCAACTGATCGGGCGGCGCAGCGATGACGAGTTGCTGGCGCTGATGTCCAATCTCGGCGGACACGACATGGCCAGCATGATCGAGGCTTTTGAGGCGATCGATCACGATCGCCCGGTCTGTTTCATCGCCTATACCATCAAGGGCGTCGGGCTGCCGTTCCAGGGCCACAAGGACAACCATGCGGGGTTGATGACGCCAACGCAGATGGAGAAGTGGCGCGCCGCGCAGAACATCCGACCCGGCCACGAGTGGGAGAAGTTTGAAGGTCTGTCGCAGCAGCCGGCACTGGAAGCATTGCTGGCCAAGGCGCCGTTCAACCGCGACGGAAGGCGCCGGTTGACCGCGCCAGTGATCGACGTGCCCGAGCGGCTTGCCTTCAAACCGGCACCACAGATGTCGACGCAACAAGGTTTTGGGCTGGTGCTCAACGAGCTCGCCCGCGGCGACAGCGATCTTGCCGCGCGCATCGTCACCGCTTCGCCCGACGTCACGGTGTCGACCAATCTCGGCGCCTGGGTCAACCGCCGCGGCCTGTTCGCGCGCGCCGAAAAGGCCGACCTGTTCCGCAGCGAGAAAATTCCTTCGACCTTCAACTGGGATTTTTCGCCAAAGGGCCAGCACATCGAACTCGGCATCGCCGAGATGAACCTGTTCATCCTGATGTCGGCGCTGGGCCTGTCGCATGCCATCAACGGCGAACGGCTGCTGCCGGTTGCGACACTGTACGATCCTTTCATCCAGCGCGGCCTCGATGCCCTGAACTACGCCTGCTATCAGGACGCGCGCTTCATGGTGGCGGCGACGCCATCGGGCGTCACGCTGGCGCCGGAAGGCGGGGCGCATCAATCGATCGCGACACCGCTGATCGGCATGGCGCTGGATGGGCTCGCCTCGTTCGAGCCGGCCTTTGTCGACGAACTCGCCGTGATCATGGGATGGGGATTCCAGCACATGCAGCGCGAAGGCGCGGGCGAGGGCGGCTCGGTCTATCTGCGGCTTTCGACCCGAACGCTCGACCAGCCGCAGCGGATCATGACGCCGGATCTGCAGAAGGGCATCACCGACGGCGCCTACTGGCTGCGCAAGCCCGGCGAGAACTGCGAGGCTGTCATCGCCTATACCGGTGCGGTGGCGCCCGAGGCGATCGAGGCGGTTGGCCTGATCGGCGAAAGCCGCCGGGATGTCGGGCTGCTGGCGATCACATCGGCCGACCGGCTGCATGCGGGGTGGACATCGGCGCGGCAATTGCGCCGCGACCGCCGGGGCGTGGCGCATCTCAGCCATATCGAAAAACTGCTGGCGCCGCTGCCGCGGGACTGCGGCATCGTCACCGTGATCGACGGCCATCCGGCGACATTGGGTTGGCTCGGCAGCGTCCGCGGCCACCGCGTCGAGGCGCTCGGCGTCGAGCATTTCGGGCAGACCGGCAGCATCGCCGACCTCTACCGCCAGCACGGCATGGACGCCAACGCCATCATCGATGCGGCCGAAAGCCTCACCTCGGGCGCCCCGGTCCGGCACCGCAAGATGGCGGTGTGATTGCATTGTCGTCCCGGCGAACGCCGGGGACCCATAACCCTTGGCGCTCATTGTTGCAGAAGGCCTTGACCTCAGCGCCCTAACGAAAATCCTCGGCGTATGGGTCCCGGCGTTCGCCGGGACGACGGATTGAATGACGGTGCCGTCTTGCGTCCGTCATACCGCCGACCTTATATCCGGTGTCCGCCGCAATGCGGCGTCCCGCATATGGCGGGTTCATTTTGCCCGGCTTTCGTGCAAGGATGCCTGCCGAACGCTTCCGTTCCCCTTCCATTCGCCCTGAAATCACGAGGTTTACGATGGTCAACCGCATGCAATTCTACATCGACGGCGCCTGGGTCGATCCGGTCGTCAAGAAGTCCACGCCCGTCGTCAACCCGGCGACCGAAGAGCCGATGTATGAGGTTGCGCTGGGATCCAAGGCCGACGTCGACAAGGCGGTCGCCGCCGCCAAGCGCGCGTTCGAGACCTTCTCGCAGACCAGCCGCGAGGAGCGCGTCGCGCTGCTCACCAAAATCATGGACGTCTACAAGACCCGGATGAAGGACATCGGCGCCGCCGTCTCCGACGAGATGGGCGCGCCGCTGCCGATGGCGGAAAAGCTGCAGGCCGGCGCCGGCCTTGGCCACATCGCTTCCACCTTGGAAGTCCTCAAGAACTATAACTTCGAGGAGCCGATCGGCTCGGCGATGGTGGTGCGCGAGGCCGTCGGCGTCATCGGCATGATCACGCCGTGGAACTGGCCGCTGAACCAGATCGCCTGCAAGGTCGCGCCCGCGCTCGCCGCCGGCTGCACCAGGATCCTGAAACCATCCTAATTCACGCCGTCGTCGGCGCTGATTTTCGCGGAAATCCTCCACGAAGCCGGCGTGCCGAAGGGTGTGTTCAATCTGGTCAACGGCCTCGGCCCTGAGGTCGGCGCCGCCATGAGCGAGCATCCGGA
>JAQGJO010000214.1 GCA_028290595.1 Hyphomicrobiales bacterium
AAGAACGGCGAATGGTTGCCGTTTCGGCTGTCCTTGGCTACGGGCTGGATTTCTACAATCTCATTGTCATTGCCTTTCTGTTGGCGCCCATCCAGCGCAGCCTGTCGATCTCGCTGCCGGAAGTCGGCTTGATCGTTTCGGCAACGCTCATCGGGTCGGTTCTCGGCGGCATCTTGTTCGGTTGGGCCGGAGACCGCTGGGGCCGCAAGAACGCTTTGCTGGCTACGCTCGTTCTGCTTGCCGGCGGCGCGGTTCTGTCCGCCTGCGCGTGGAACTTTTGGTCTCTGATTGCCTTTCGCTTCATTGCCGGCGTCGGCGTCGGCGGCGAATGGGGCGCCGGCATGGTGCTCTTCAACGAAGTCTGGGACCATCGCCGCCGTGGGCTCGGCAGCTCCATCGTTCAGGCCAGCTCATCGGCCGGTCTCGCTGTAGCCGCCCTCGTCGCAACCTGGGCGCTGACCCAGTTCAGCGACGACTACTCCTGGCGCATCGCCCTTCTGATAGGCGGCTTGCCGCTGTTTCTGATGCTGTTCATCCGCAACAGGATGCCGGAATCGCGCCTCTGGGAAGAATACAAAGCCCTGGAGGTCTCCGGACAACTGCCGCCGGAGAAAAAGAGCGAGTCCGCAGCTGTGATCGAGATCATGAAAGGCGCGTCGCTCAAGTATTTCATCTTCGGCACGATCCTCGCCGGCGGCTACATCATCAATTATCAGAGCATCAGCGTGTTCATGCCGCGCCTGATGACGCAGATTCTAAAGGCCAGCCCTTCGACATTGCTGTTCGTCACGCTTCTCTTCGCCGCTTTCTCCGCGGTCGGCATGATCGCAGCGGGCTATATCAGCGATGCCTGGGGCCGCCGCCGCTCGATCATATGCTCGACCTTGTTCGGCGTCATCGGCCTTGTGCTGATCTACTACACAGGCTCCACGCCGTTCCCCGGAAGTCTGTTCACCTGGTCGCTGTTCTGGGCCTATATCGTTTGGGGCCTGGGGCAGGGCGCCATCGGCCAGTTTGGCCCCTGGTTTGCCGAACTCTATCCGGTCGAACTGCGCTCGACTGCCGCATCGGTTATCTTCACGATGGGTCGTCTTGTCGGCGCCATCGCGCCTTATCTCGTTCCCATCCTCGCCGTGCAATACGGATTGCTCAACGCGATGATGCTGGCGCTGGCGGGCTCTGCCATCAGCCTGATCTTTACTCTTACTCTTCCTGAAACTGCAGGCCGCGTCTTCAAGGTCATTGAAGAGAAGGAAAGAGTCGAGGTTTAGCGCTGCGCCCGATCATGGGCGCAGCGACGCTATCACACCCAACTTGGAGAAGTGTATGTCACCATCGGTGATCTATCATGAGGTTCGTAACGCCAAGGTCCGCATGATGCGGGCGGGAGCGGGAGAGCCATTGGTCTTTCTTCACGGCGCCGGGGGCTTGAGCCCGTGGGGACCGTTTCTCGAAGACCTCTCAAATCATTTTGATGTCATCGCGCCGGAGCATCCTGGCTTCGGCGACTCCGGCGACGGCGCGTTCATCCGCAACGTCGCCGACATGGCCATGTACTATCTCGACTTTTTGGACAGCCTCCACGCGGGCGCCGTGCATCTTGTCGGGACATCGCTCGGCGGCTGGATCGCAGCCGAAATAGCCGTGCGAAACTGCTCGCGTGTTGCCAGCGTCTCTCTGCTTGCGCCGGCCGGACTGCGCGTCAAGGGCGTGCCGATCGGCGACAATTTCATCTGGGGGCCGGAAGAGGGCACGAGGAACCTGTTCTTCAATCAGGCCTACGCCGACAAACTGCTCGCGATCGAGCCGAGCGAAGAAGAGGCCGACCGTCAGTTGACCAATCGCTTCATGGCGGCCCGCCTCGGCTGGGAACCGCGCTGGTTCAGCCCCTCGCTGCAGAAATGGCTGCATCGCATTCAGGTGCCGAGCCTGGTTTTGTGGGGCGAAGAGGATCGACTGTTCCCGGTCGAATACGCAAAGGCCTGGGGCGACAGCATCCCCGCAGCCCAAGTGCAGATCGTGCCGAAAGCCGGCCATCTGATGCATATCGAAAGCGCCCAGGATGTGGCCAAGCGCCTCCTGTCATTCCTGGCTGGGAGATAAGTAATGCAGTTTACATGTTTTCATCTGATGCCCTATCGCCCGCTCGACATGGAAGAACGGGCAAAGCATCGGTCCGCCTGGGTTGTGTTGCCGAACTCGCTGTACGATCCCGAGGTGGGCGCTGAACAATATGAGTCCTATCTCAACCAACTCACCAGTGCCGAGAGTCTTGGCTTCGATATCATCGGCGTCAACGAGCACCATCAGACCGCTTATGGAATGATGCCGGCGCCGAATCTGATCGCCAGCGCGCTGATCCAGAGAACCAAGAAAATCCGCATCGCGATCCTTGGTCGCGCGCTGCCGCTGACCAACAACCCGATGTTCATCGCCGAAGAGCTGGCCATGCTCGATACGTTGTCGCGCGGCCGCATCATCGCGGGTTTCGTGCGCGGCATCGGCACGGAATATCACGCAACCGGAATTAACCCGGCTCATTCGCATGAGCGCTTTCAGGAAGCGCACGATCTGATCGTCGCGGCCTGGACCAAGCCTGGCCCGTTCGCCTTCGAAGGCGAGCATTACAACTTCCGCTACGTCAATCTGTGGCCGCGTCCCTATCAGCGTCCGCGGCCTCCGATCTGGATCCCGTCGCAAGGGTCATCCGAGACGGTGCGGTGGGCGGCGGCTCCCGAGCGCAAATATCCGTTCCTCGTGACCTTCTCGGCGTTCGATCTCGTCAAGCGCTATCTGAACACCTATGCCGATCAGGCGCGCCAGTTTGGCTATGAGCCGTCCGGCAGCCAGCTCGGTTGGGCCGTGCCTGTCTATGTTGCGGACACCGATGAGCAGGCGAAGCAGGAAGCCGGCAGCGCGATTGAATCTTTGTTCAACCAGTTTCTGCCGAACCCCTGGGAAATGCTGCTGCCGCCGGGCTATATGTCGCTGTCTTCCATGAAGGCGACGATGAAGGCGCGTCGCTCTCTGGGGTCGCGCCCGCGCACGCAGACGGCCGCCGATCTCATCTCCAGCGGCACCGCGCCTTTCGGCAGTCCCAAGTCCGTGGTGGAGAAGATCAAGCGCATGCAGGATGAGACCGGTTTTGACAACCTCGTCTCCATGCTGCAGTTTGGCACCTTGTCGGACGAATTGACCAACCGCAACATGCAGATGTTCGCGTCCGAGGTGATGCCACACCTGCGTTAAGCCGGAGCGCGCACGAAGACTGCGTGACGGCTTGGAGGATTTTGATTGGATCTTCGGCAGATTATGTATTTTGCATATCTCTACGAAGAGGGCAGCTTCACGAAAGCCGCTGCTCGCGCCGGCGTGGTTCAGCCGGCGCTGAGCATGCAGATCAAAAGGCTCGAAGAACAATTCGGCGAAGCGCTGTTTGATCGCACGTCCCATGGCATCAAACCGACCACGCTCGGCGAGGCTCTCTATGAGCTATACGCTCCCATCCGCCGCGATCTCGCGGCGGCCAAAGAACGGGCGCTCGAACTGTCCCGGCATTCCAAACCGTTCGGCCGGGTACGGTGCGGCTTCCCGCCGACGTTTTTCAAAGCGGCCATCGGCAAGGTCGTCGCCGCCTTCACGGCACAGCATGCCAATGTCGATCTCGAATTGAAGGAGGGATATGGCGGCACGTTAACGGACTGGGTCGCCGCCGGTGATCTCGATTTCGCGCTCGGCGCCTGGGTCCGCGAAGTGCCTGGCCTCGAACATCCGATGTTTTTCGAAGAAGACCTTGTGCTGGTGTCAGGCACATCGCTAGGCCTGCCGCGATTTGCACCTTGCGATCTCTCGCAGCTTCGCAGCCTCAAACTGATGATCCCGTCCGGCAGCCAGGTTCTAGGCCCCATCATTCGCCAGCACATCAAGAGCGATCTGGTTCAGCCACTGCGGACGATGGTGGTGGATTCCTATTTCGGCGTGCTGGAGATCGCGCGCAATTCAGACTGGTGCGCGCTCATTCCGGCAACCGGCCTGATCGACGAAATTGATCGCAACGGTCTTCACATTCATCCCCTCGCACACCCGAACATAAAGTTTCGATGGCATCTGATCCATCGGGCGGAGCATCCGCTCAGCATGGCCGCGCGGCTTTTGCTCGATGACCTGAGTGATGCGATCCGCAAACAGCACGATGCCTGGCGCATGCGGCTGGCTGAGGTGACGCTGGTGGATAAAGAGAAGGTCTGAGAGGCCCTAACGTCGCACTTGAAGTCTTTGATTTGAAGAGATGTGCGACCTCTCTCTGCCTCTTTTGAGAGCGACGGCATGGACGGTTATTCGCATGGCCGCATTGACCAGACTGCTCAGTGAGGTAGTGTCGTCCCATCGTAAAGCGTTGGACCTCGAGTTGGCTTTGGATGCGCATACTTAGAGAGCATATCCGCCGAGCCGGCTGGCTTGCGTTGATCGCACTTGCGATCAACCTGGGTCTCTCTTTCGGGCATGTCCACACCATCGACGCTAAGGGCGTTCACCACGCCACAAGCTCGTGGATAGTCTCAGTCATATCGTCATACGACGGGCATTCGCCAAACCATCCCGATTCAAGCCATCCCGCGCCAAACCATCCCGACGACGATCTGGGTGACCAACTCTGCCCGATCTGCGTGGCTATGTCGGGTATGGCGAGCGGGTTGGCGCCGCAGCAGCCGGCGGTATCGGTCGAATTCACTACCGCATTGGTCGACTATGCCGTCATCGGCACACCTGATGTTCGAGCGCTGCACAGAAGCGTTTTTCAATCGCGCGGACCTCCTCTTTCCTGACATTTTTGCTTTGATCGCCTGCAGCAATGTATCGAGATGCATTGCAATCAAGTGATCGAGGTGCTGCCGCATAGCAAGCAAAGGCATTCGCCCGCCAGCAACTTGCTGCCGATTTGCCGCGAATATTCCTGTCAGGAAATTCTCTTATGCATCGTGCCATATATGTGCGCCTCAGGCGCGACCTTCTGTTATCTGCTTCATCGTTCATTCTATTGGCCGCATCGAGCCTTTCATCTCTTGCGCAGACCGAAAACACCACTCAACCGCCGCCCGAACCTAACCTGGATCAGCAGGCTTCACCGCCTCAGCCGGAGGTGCCCACGAAGAGCCCACCGCCACAAGACTTGAGTCCTGCTCCGCAAAGTTCGAGTCCTGAGGAGAAGCCGGCGAGCAGCGATGCCGCCACCAGTGCGCCTGCCACCAGTGCGCCTGCCACAAGTGCTCCTGCCACAAGTGCTCCTGCAGCCAGTGCCCCTGCGAGCAGTGCTCCAGCCAGCAGCGCTCCGGCGAATGGTGATAATGCGCCGCCGCCGGCCAGCGGCGGGAACGTCTTGCCTGAGACCCGTGTCTCAGCTCCGGTTGAAGCTCGTCGGCCACGAACGACGCAGCCGGTCCGCGTGGTCAGAAGGCAGCCATCTTCATCGATCCCGGCGCGCATCATCCCTGAGCCAAACCGCATCCTCAACCCCGAGCGGCCATCGGTTCCTGTTCTGACGCCGGCGCAGGTTGTCGTGCAGCAAAATCAGACTTTCGATACGGCGCGCCAGGCAATTTTTGCGCCCTCTGGCACAACACCCTACAAAATCACGCAGGAGAATATCGAAGTCCTGCCGCAGGGCGCCAACACCAGTCTCGACCGCGTCTTGCTTCAGGCTCCCGGCGTCTCTCAGGATGCAGCCTCGAGTGGCGATCTGCACATACGCAACGAGCACGCCAATGTGCAGTATCGGATCAATGGTGTCATGCTGCCCGACGGCGTCGGGGCGTTCGGCCAGATTCTCGACAGCAAAATCGTTGGCGGCCTGTCGCTCATCACAGGTGCACTGCCCGCCCAGTACGGACTTCGTACCGCCGGCGTCGTCGATCTCACGACCAAGCAGAATGCGTTCGACAATTCAGGATCGATCAGTCTCTACGGGGGCAGCCGCGGCACTATAACGCCGAGTCTTGAATATGGCGGCACCATCGGCAATACCCAGTACTACCTGTCGGGCAGCTATTTTGGCAGCAACATCGGTCTGGAAAACGTGACGGCGGCCAACAACGCCATCCATGATCATACCGATCAGGGCAAAGGGTTCGCCTATATATCTACGGTCATTAATCCGACCTTGCGGCTCACCTATATGGGTGGTGTCTCCAACAACCAGTATCAGATTCCAAACAACCCGGGCCAGCCGCAGGCATTCAAGCCGTTTGGACTGACGAATTTTAATTCCGCAAATCTCAATGAGAATCAGAGGGAGTTTAACCAGTTCAACGTTCTGGCCCTGCAATATTCAAACAATGGCCTCGACATCCAGACGGCCTATTTCAACCGCACCAGCGTTCTACACTTCAAGCCAGATCCGCTTGGCGATCTCGCCTTCAACGGCGTCGCATCCGACATTTACCGTCAAAGCGTCGTCAACGGCATCCAGACCGATCTTTCTTACAAATGGTCTGATGCGCATACTTTGCGAGCCGGCCTGACGGCCAGCGTTGAGCGATCCTTTGTCAATAATGCATCGGCCATCATCGCGCTTGATCCGATGGGCAATCCGCTCGACACGCCAGTCTATCGTTACGATTCCAGTTCAAAGACCGGCTATCTCTTTGGCGCCTATATCGGCGACGAATGGAAGATCAACAACCAGGTGACTGTCAATGCGGGGCTGCGTTTCGACCAGATGTCGCAGTACGTGAATGCCAACCAGCTCAGTCCGCGTCTCAGCGCGACATATACGCCCGTCGAGGGAACGGTATTTCATGCGGGTTATGCTCGTTATTTCACACCACCGCAGCAGGTTCTGGCGGCACCGACCAATCTCGCGCTCGTGCAGGGAACGACGCAACAGCCCGCGGTAGGCTTGAACAGCCCGGTTCTTCCGGAGCGTTCTCATTATTTCGATGTCGGCGTCACGCACCGCCTTATGCCGGGGCTCGAGATCGGCGTCGACGCCTACTACAAGATCGCTCAGAATCTTCTGGACGATGGACAGTTCGGTGCCGCTTACATACTGACGGCGTTCAACTATGCGCGCGGCGTGAATACGGGCGTCGAATTCAGCGCGAAGTACACCAATGGCGATTTTAGCGCCTATGGTAATCTCGCCGTGGCCAAGCAAATCGCCACAAATGTTGTTTCGAACCAATATCTGTTTGAGGCCGACGAGCTGGCCTACATCGGGACGCACTACGTCTATACCGATCACGCGCAGAGCGTGACTGCATCCGCAGGGGCGTCGTATCTGTGGCAGGGCACGCGGTTTTCCGCCGACCTGATCTACGGCAGTGGCTTGCGGAACGGCTTTGCCAACACTGGAAGTATGCCGCCTTATTCGCAGGTGAACCTCGGTGTCTCGCACGACTTCAATTGGTTCAGCCAGACAAAGCCCACCACCTTGCGGTTCAATGTCGTGAACCTGTTCGACTCTGTCTACCAGATCAGAGACGGGTCCGGCATCGGCGTCTTTGCGCCGCAATACGGCCCCCGTCGCGGGGTCTTCGTCAGCCTGTCCCAGAAATTTTGATCGGATGATACGTGCAGAGAGATCATATGACACATAGAAAATCAGACTACCGACGCGGCGCGCCCATCCATTGGATGGGCGCATTGCTGGCAATATTTCTGTCGCAGCCGGCGCTTGCGGATACGCCAGTGAGCCTGCTGCCGAAGAACCTGTCGCCCTGGGGCATGTTCATGTCTGCCGACATCGTGGTGAAAGCGGTGATGATCGGCCTGGTCTTCGCCTCTCTGGTTACGTGGACCGTCTGGCTTTCCAAGACCATTGAACTCATGACCGCCGGCAGGCTCGTTCAACGACGGCTCAGCATGCTGGAGCAAGGCGGCAGTCTGGCCGATGCCCTGCGCACGAGTGGCGACGATCGCGATGCCGTTGCTCAACTGATCCGATCGGCTGCGCAGGAGGTCTCTCTATCAGGCGGCGTCGTAGACGATGGTCTCAAGGAACGGATCGCCCTGCGGCTGGAGCGGGGGGAAGCGGCAAGCGCGCGGCAAATCGCAAGTGGCACCGGCATATTGGCGACGATTGGCGCAACAGCGCCGTTCGTTGGCCTGTTTGGCACGGTCTGGGGAATCATGAATGCCTTCATCGGCATTTCCGAAGCGCACACTACCAACCTTGCCGTCGTGGCGCCTGGTATCGCCGAAGCCTTGCTGACGACGGCCGTTGGGCTTTTCGCGGCAATTCCCGCGGTCGTGATCTACAATCATCTGGCGCGCGTAACCACCGGCTATCGCGCCCGGCTGACGGATGCGTCCGCGCAGCTTCTTCTGATGATCAGCCGGCGCCGTCTCGGCGACATCCAGGCTTCATCCCCAGCACGGAGCGATTGACATGTCCATGCGCCTTGGTTCCCGCTCAACGGGGGATGATCTGGAAGTCCAGCATGAAATCAATGTCACGCCTTTTATCGACGTCATTCTGGTCCTCCTGATTATCTTCATGGTGGCTGCCCCGCTCGCCACCGTCGACATCGGCGTCAATCTTCCAGCCAGCACAGCGCCTGAGCAACCGCGTCCGGATAAACCGATCTTCCTGACCATCAAGTCAGACCTGACGCTGCTTGTCGGCGAAACGATCGTGCCACGCGAAGCGCTCGCCGGTGTCCTGGATACGGTGACGAGCGATCACAAGGACGAAACGATCTTCATCCGAGCGGACAAAACTGTGGATTACGGTGGGCTCATGCAGGTGATGAACAGTTTGCGCGATGGGGGGTATCTCAAGCTTGCCCTCGTCGGGTTGGAAGAATCAGCGATCAAGCCATGAGTTCTTTTGCGTTGCATTTGCCGCAACAGCGGCCTTGGATGCGGTGGATCATAGCGGCCGCTGTGATCGTTATGGTTCATGCCGCCGTCATCGTGCTGCTGGTGACCGATTTTTCGCGTGAGCAGAACAAGCCCAGCATTCTTCCCGCAATAGCGGTCTCATTGGCGCCTGTCGAAGCCTCTTCGCCGAGCCAGCAAGAGCAGGATGTAGCGATTGGGCCGGCCACGCAGCAGACCGAGGCGGTCCCGCAGGAGCAGCCTAAGATCGAGGAGAAGCCTGTAGAGCAGGTGGCGAAGGCGCCACCGCTTCAAGACGCCGCGGCTGCACTTCCACGCGAAGAGCCCAAGGAGGTGGAGAAGCCGCAAGAGACACCCCAGCCGCCGGTTCCGGAAACCCGCGCGCCTCCCAAAACAGACCGCATCGGTCAGTTCTCCGAGGCGAGTTCAAACGCTTACAACGCGCTGGTCTTTGGTCATCTGCAGCGTTTCAAGCGCTACCCGCGTGAAGCACGCGGAGCATCCGGAACGACTGTCGTAAAGTTCGTTCTCAACCGGACCGGTGAGGTCGTCGAAAGCGGGGTGACGAAATCTTCAGGCAACCCCGTGCTCGATCATGAGGCGCTGACGATATTGCAACGGGCTAGCCCCTTTCCGTCTTTTCCCGCGGTCAAACCTGGAGAGCGTGACACCTATATCGCGCCGGTGAGCTTCGGACGTAAAAACTGAGATCAATACGGATGCACTCAGGTCTGGACGCGCCGCCAGGTTATCTATAAGCTAAGCTCCATGACTTTTCGCATGCTCAAATCGGCTCAATCGCACCGCTTCGTCGAAGCGGCGATATCGTGCGCCATGTATTTGCGCATCTCCCCAGATTATTCTCGCGCCCGGGCTGTGCCATAGTCGGATCTTAATCCACCGATCATGAACCGCAGCCTCATCGAGCCCTCGATGGGGCTTTTTCGTATCCGGATTCGACCATGCTTCTGAGCATTACTTCCACGCATCGGCCCGCGACCGACCTCGGCTTTCTGCTGATGAAAAATCCGGCGAACGTCCATTCGGTCACCTTGCCGTTTGGCACTGCGACACTCTTTTATCCAGAGGCGAGCGAGGCGCGTTGCACGGCGGCGATCACGCTCGAGGTCGATGCCGTGCAACTGGTGCGCGGCAACGCAGCCATTGAGGATCAGTATGTCAACGACCGCCCTTATGCAGCCTCGTCTTTGCTGTCCGTGGCGCTGGGTCGGCTGGTCAACACCGCGATAGGCGGGCGGTCCAAGGACCGTCAGGCGCTTGCCGACATGGCGATCCCGCTGGAAGCCGTGGTGACACCGTTGCCCGCGCGCGGCGGACAGGACTTGATCGCACGTCTGTTTGCGCCACTCGGCTATACGGTGGAGGCGACGCCGATACCGCTCGACCCCGCGCATCCCGAATGGGGCGACAGCCCCTATGTCGCGCTGCGCCTGACGGGCGAAGTGCGGCTCGCGGCGCTGCTCACCCACCTGTTCGTGCTGATCCCGGTGCTCGACAACCAGAAGCATTATTATATCGGCGAAGACGAGGTGGAGAAGCTGCTGCGCAAGGGCGAAGGCTGGCTGGAGTCTCACCCCGACCGCGAATTGATCGTGCGTCGTTACCTGCGTTTCCGCGGGCTGATGAACCGCGCCAATGCCGCGCTGGAGGATAAGGTCGAAGCCGAGGCGCCTGAAGAGGCCTCGGTGCGCGATGCTGCCGAGGATGCGATCGAAAAGCCGATCCGCCTCAACGACCAACGCATGGATCGCGTCGTCGGCCTGCTGAAGGAGCTCGGCGCGTCAAGTGTGCTCGATCTTGGTTGCGGCGAAGGGCGGCTGCTGCGCCAACTGCTCAAGGTGCCGGGTATCGGCAAGATAACCGGCGTCG
>JAQGJO010000231.1 GCA_028290595.1 Hyphomicrobiales bacterium
ACGACGAGCGCCGCTGACAGGCCGCCGAAAGCGCCAACCACGGCATTCGCATCGAACCCGTCGGTGAACGGGCGCGTATAGAGCAGGATGCCGACGAAGCCGACCGCGGCAATCAGGCTGCGGCGCAGGCCGACGACCTCGCTCAGAAACATCAGCGCCAGCGGGATCATCCACAGTGGCCGCGAGAACTGCAGCGCCAGCGCGTCGGCCAGCAGCATATGCGTCAGCGTCCAGAACATGCAGAAATTGCCGCAGGCGCCGACAAGCCCGCGCACGAAATGCATGCCGAACCGCTTGGTCCTGAACGGCGCCCCCGGGTCACGCATGAAGACCGGCAGGATGAAGAGAAAGCCGACGAAGGAGCGGAAAAACAGGATTTCAAACGGCGGCAGCCGGCTGCCGAGATATTTGACCAGGGCCGACATGACCACCAGGCCGATCGATCCAATGGAGACGAGCAGGGCGCCGCGCGCGGCGCGCTCCATGCCGTCCCAGCGCGCCTGCGCCCGCACGCGCAGCCATTCCAGCGGCGCGGGCAGAGAGGAAGATGATATCGGCATCCAGGCGCCCCACCCAGGCTGGGCGGTCTTGTGCCGCCAGCATCGCTTCTTGCTCCCGCTTATACGCGAGAGCCGAGCCAAGTCATAGGCAAGCCGCACGTGACGCCGGCCGCGCAGAGAACCGCCATTTGCAGGCCGGTATCACGTGAATATTAGCACACCCTAGGTGCAGGCGGCGTAATGGCCCGAGGGGTAGATGCGCCAGGATTTCAGGCCGCTCTTGGCGACGACCGTCCGGCCTTCCTTCGCCTTCATGACCAGAAACTTGAACATCAGCGGATTGCGCCATGCGAACGGCGTCGAGGGGTCGACGACCGCCTGATACTGGTCGGACTCATCGTCCTCCATCAGGATGGTCCCCACCATGTCGGGACGCAGTTTCGGACCGATCGAGCGTTCCATCTTCCAGTCGCATTCGAAGTCCTGGCAGACCTCCGGACGCTTGAGATAGATCAGACAGCCGCTGTTGGCCGAGCAGTTGGAGCACAGGATGCCGGCGTCTTTCTGGAAATGTTCAATGACTAGAACCTTGCAGCACATCGTGCAGTCGCCGCACTCTTTTCCGGGTATGGAGCCCATGGGACGTTCCTATAGTCTTCGAAGGCCGGGACGCGAATCCATCCGGCGCAAACGCAGTTTGTAGCTGGCTTGCATCGTCGCGCAATGGCGCGGCTGCAACATCCAGACTAAATATTGCCCAATACCGCTGGTTTTCAGCCCATCTGAAGCAAACGAAGCGGCCTGCCCTTACCTTACCCTTGGGGCTCGGCCTGGATGTGGGTGAGCGGAAGCAGGGCAAGGCCGATGGCGAAGGCCGCGCAGCAACTCCTCGACATAGGGAAGCACCTCGAACAGCAGGGTCAGGCCGAGCATGACAACGACATAGAGCCAGGGCAGCGGCTCAGGCTTCATCGCCAGTTCAAAGCGCGGTTCGCCGAAGCCGAACAAGGCAATGAACTGATCCCAATACAATGCCGCCACCATCAAGAGGCCCATCAGCGGCAACATTTCCAGAAAACTATGCACATGCTGCTCGGTCGCCGTCACCTTCCGCCTGGCGACGGCGTAGCTGACATCCCAGATCGCCGTCGCCTCGTGCAGAACAAGGCAGACGATCATTAAAAGAAAGACGCCTGCATTGATTTCGAAAAGTAGCGCGGCCAATACGGCAATGGCCATCTCCGCGAATTGAAGCAGATGCAGCCCGGACTCTTTCCAGCCACTGGTTCGCTCGATATGCGCTGCGCGGTGACAAAGATAATCCGCAAATCCTGCCGCAAGCCATAACGGCAGCAGGAAATACATCAGCAGATTGCGGACGACGTCTGCGGTTTCCATTGTCTGGTCCTCACCGACATCGTCGGCCGTGTCGCACAGAAATCTTCTACCTTTGGAAAAGTTAGGAAGAGTAAAGACGCCGGCGCCAGTGTCTTTTGGCGTGGTCGTGCTGACGCTCCTGGAATTCCTGAGCGCCGATTTGGTTCCCCATCCTCAGAGCCATCCCACCACGCCTTTGAGAAAACTTGCGAAATGGCGGCGTTGGGAACTGGATCAAGCCCTCGACGTTAGGGGCATCGAAACGCTGTCACGGAAGGAACTGTGGTCATGGGCCTCTTTACCAAAGACATTAAATCGATGGATGACCTTTTCCTGCATGTCGTTCAAGACATCTATTATGCCGAACATCAGATCATGAAGGCGCTTCCAAACATGATCGAGAAGGCGACCAACCGCGAGCTGACGACCGCTTTCAAGAGTCATTTGCAAGAGACAGAAAAGCAGGTATCGCGCCTCGAAAAGGTCTTTGAACTTCTCGATCAGCAGCCAAAAGGAACGGCGTGCCCCGCGATCGACGGCATCATCAAGGAAGCCAATGAGATTGCTTCGGAAGTGGAAGAAAAGAAGGTGCTGGACGCTGCGTTGATCGCTGCAGCCCAGGCCGTCGAGCATTACGAGATAACCCGTTACGGCACGCTGATCGCATGGGCTGAGGAACTCGGTCACGACGCCATTGCCAAGCTGCTGAACACGACGCTCAAGGAAGAGAAGGCAACGGACAAGAAGCTCTCCGGCATCGCCGAGAAGAAGGTGAACCTCAAGGCTGCCGGTTAAGTCTGACGGACGCCTGCACTGATGGGAGGCAATCATGAATGCCAGCGAAGAACGCACCAGTTCGTTGTGGATGCGGATGCAGGTGGCCCCGGCCGCTTTTTCTCTGAAAGACAACCTGAGCTGCGACACGGTCATTATCGGTTCCGGCATCGCCGGCCTCTCGGCTGCATATGAACTGTCTCAGGCAGGACAATCGGTCGTCGTCCTGGACCGCGGGCCGATCGCGGGCGGAATGACGGCACGGACGACTGCCCATCTCGCACCTATCTGCGACGACGGCCTGAGTGAATTGATCAAGCTTCGGGGTGAAGAGACGGCGCGGCTGTTTCAACAAAGCCAGGCGGCTGCGGTTGATCGCATCGAGGCCATCGTCGGAACGCATGACATTTCATGTGATTTTCGCAGGCTCGACGCCTATCTCTTTCCGGCAATGGGAATGGACCCGCAGGCGGCCAAGGAGCAGGCCGATCGGGAATATGAGGCGGCCCGCAAGGCCCAAGCCGAGGTGGAGCGCGTCAAGGGCGTGTCGTTGAAAGGCTTCGAAGCCGCGCCGGCGCTACGCTATCCCCGCCAGGCCACATTTCACCCGCTTAAATATCTGGCCGCGGTTGTATCGGCCATTTCAGACAAAGGCGGCCGCCTTTTTGCAGGCACGGCAGTCGGTGATATTGAAGAGACAAGTGGCGGTGTCCGGGTCAGCACGCAGACCGGCACCTCCGTCAACGCGTCGCGCGCCATCGTCGCCACCAACTCGCCGATCAACAATACATTCGCGCTGCATAGCAAGATGGCGCCGTACCGGACTTATGCCATGGCCTTTACGATCCCGCGCGGCGCGCTTCCCGATGCGCTCTACTGGGATATGGCCGATCCCTATCATTACGTCCGCCTCCAGCCGGGACCGGGCGCTATGGACTATCTTATTGCCGGTGGCGGTGATCATAAATCGGGACAAGCCGATGATGGTGACGTCCGCTTCGAGGCGATTGAGGCCTGGATCCGGCAGCTTGTTCCCGACCTGGGCAACGAAATGCACCGTTGGTCAGGACAGGTGCTCGACACTATCGATTATTGCGGATTCATCGGGCGCAATCCCGGTAGCGACAAGGTCTTTGTCGCGACCGGCGATTCAGGCCAGGGCATGACTCACGGCGCGCTTGCCGGCATTCTGCTGCGGGATTTGATTGTCGACGGCTCAAACCCGTGGCAGGAGGTCTATACGCCCGACCGCATGCCGCTGGCGAGCATCGTCAACTATGTCAGCGAGAACCTTACGGCACTAAAAAGTTTCGCCGAATACATCACGCCCGGCGAACTTGCTTCGGTTGACGAACTCAAACCGGGGGAGGGAGGCATCATCCGCAACGGCACGGCGAAAATCGCCGCCTGTCGCGATAGCGATGGCAATCTCCATCTCTCGTCGGCGATATGCACCCATCTTGGCTGCCATGTGCATTGGAATTCGACGGAACAATGCTGGGATTGTCCTTGTCACGGCTCGCATTTTGCGCCCGATGGCAGTGTTCTGAACGGACCCGCTATTGCCCCGCTGGCGCCGGCTCATATCGAAGCGGAGGCCTCAAGGAAGGCCTCGTAATAACGCAAAGCGCGGATCTTGAAGAAGGCGACCCTCGCGTCGCGAGGGTCGGCCCCTTACGGCCAGACAATCTTCTTCGGATCGAGCTGGGTGTTATAGAGCCCCAGCTCTTTGCCGACATCGATATAGACCTGC
>JAQGJO010000245.1 GCA_028290595.1 Hyphomicrobiales bacterium
TCGAATTATTCACGTGCGCCGCATCCCCCGCCAGCATGACCCGGCCTTTTCGGAAGGTCGAAGCGACACGCTGATGCGTCGAATACAGATTGCGATGCACGATCTCGTAAGGCCGCGATTGCGGAAAAAACTTCTGCAGGCGGGCCTGAACCGCATCGTCGCTCATCGTGATGTCGGGATCGACGGTCGGATCGGCTGGAAAAACGGCCCGCCAGAGGCCCGGCGGCCCATCGCCGGCAACCTTGAAGCAGTTACACCATTCTTCCGGGTCGGCGATATATGTCCGCGTGCAAAAGCCGCGATGCTTCTCGAAATCAAACGGCGTCGACAGGACGAGAAATCGCTCCTCCCAGGTAAACCCTTCAAACGCGATGTCCGATTGTTTGCGCACGGTACTGCGCCCGCCATCGGCGCCGATGAGATAGGCGCCGCTATGCCGGCTGATACGCCCGTTATGCAGAACATCAACAGAGACGCTTGAGCTGTCTTGGGTAACGTCCTGGACCGTATGATTGAACAGCACTTCCACATTGGGAAGATCGGCCAGTCTTTCCAGAATGAGCCGCGACGTCTTGAACTGCTCGCATTGGACGACATAGGGATAGGCCGTCACATCCTTCAGCAGAGCGTGGTCGAATTCGGCCACCATCCGCTGGCTCGGGCGATCCCAGAACTGGAACACCGGCGCAACCAGTCCGTGCGCCGTCATGTCTTCCACAAGCCCTGCCGCATCCAGAACTTCGAGAGTCGCGGGATGCGTGGTCGCCGCGCGCGGATCATCCTGAATGGTCGGATTGACGTCGAAGACACGAACCTTAAGGCCCGCCCGCCCCAGCAACAAAGCACTGAACAAACCGACCGGCCCGCCGCCGGAAATCAATATGAGATCGCGATCTGTCGTCACGCCAACACCATCCATATTCTGTCAAAACTTAAGCCGTAAGGTGTGTTGAGATTCACGTCAGACCGCGCCGAAAATGGCGGTTTTCGAGAACCGGCAGTTCTATTTTCAAGACTTGGCGTACTTAAGTACGTGAGCACCGGAAGCGCAGAGAACCGACATTTGCAGGCCGTTATCATGTGAAGATCAATACACCTAGCCGCCGTCGCGGCCGGACATCTCCGTCTGCCATGGCGCGACGCGGCGTTCGATCCAGCCCACCAAACCGTTGAGTCCGGTCGCCAGCACCATCAACAAGATGACCGGCACGAACATCCGCGCCGTATCGAAATTATTGGCGGAGTTGATGATGATTCCTCCAAGGCCCGAGATGGCCGTGAAGAATTCGGCGATCACCATGGCGACAACCGCGCGGCCGACGGCCAGTTTGATACCGGCCATGATGTAGGGGATCGTCGCCGGCAGGACGATGCGCCGCAGAATGGTGAAGTCGGACGCGACAAACGATTTGCCGACTTCGATCAGCGTTTTGGGAACGGCGCGGACGCCCAGCCAGGTATTGATGACGATCGGAAACACCGCCATCAGGAACACGACCGACGCCTTGACCACGAAGCCGAGGCCGAGCAGCAGCACCAGAAACGGAACCAGCGCCACGAGCGGCATGGCATAGGCGGCGGTGATGAACACCCCGATCGCTGCCTCAATGGTGCGCGAACGGCCGATCACCAGTCCAAGCGGCACACCGACGATGACGGAGAGACCATAGCCGACGAGAAAGGCCTGCATGCTTTGCCAGAGTGCGCGGCCCAGTAGGCCGCTCTTCAGCAGGTCCCAGAAGGCAGCCGCAATCGCCGAGGGGTAAGATCCGAAAATCGGATCAACACCTCGTCCGAAAAACTCCCACGCGCCGATGACACACACGACGGACAAGGTCGTAATCATCCAGGCCGGCGTTTCGCGGGCGACCGTTACGGGTTCGTCGGACGCTGCAGATGAGGCCGCAATTGGCGTCGATGTCGGTGACATCCTGTTCAATCCTTCAGCGGTTGGCATCAGTGACGTTGCTCAGTGGCGTTGTGCAGCGCTTTCCAGACAACGTAACGCGTTTCCGCAAACTCTTTGGATCCACGCAACGTGCCAAGATCGCCGCGCGGGCGCGGCAGGTCGACCTTGATGATTTCCTGGACAGAGCCGCCGCGCATGACGATGATCCGGTCTGCCAGGAGAACGGCTTCGTCGAGATCGTGCGTGACAAAGACGATCGTCTTCTGGGTGCGAGCCTGAATTTCGAGCAGCTCGCCTTGAAGGCTTTCGCGCGTCTGGGCATCCAGAGCGCCGAACGGTTCATCCATCAGCAGCACCTCTGGATCGATCGCGAGAGCGCGAGCGATGCCGACACGCTGCTTCATGCCGCCGGACAATTGATAGGGACGACGGCTGGCCGCATCCTTCAAGCCGACGAGATCGAGATAGCGCATGGCTGTGTCTTTCAGCTCGGCCCCGCGCATGCCCTTGAGTTCGAGACCGAACATGACGTTCTGCAGCGCCGTCAGCCATGGCAGCAGCTCGGCATGCTGGAACACCAGACCGCGGTCATAACCGCAACCCTTGATCATTTTGCCGGCGACCATGACGTTGCCGCGGCTCGCCGTTTCCAGACCCATGAGGATGCGCAGCGCCGTCGTCTTGCCGCACCCGCTTGGCCCGATCAGCGTCACAATCTCAGACTGGCCGACATCAAAGCTGACAGACTTCAGCGCGGAGATCTTTTGAACCTGGTTGTCGACACGAAGTGCAAACACCTTGGAGACATCGGTAAAGCTGACTTGGTTCGTCGACATATCCTTCACCTACCGCTTCGCATCGATCAGTTTTGTCAGCGCCTTCTCGCGCACGCTGACATCGATGAATTTCTTCAGGTCGACCGGTGTTTTCATGTTGCCGGTCTTGATGAAGAGATTCTGCATCCAATCCATCCGCTGCTCGGAAATCGGCATTTCGGGGTCGACTGCATTGTAGCGATTGACCTCATCAAAAACGAAAGAAGCGCGCGGATCGTCATCCTTGGCGGACGTCATTTCCCTGGTCAGCTTCACGACTGCGTCCCGGTTTGCCATGGCATAGCGCAGCGCATCGACTTCGGCTGCAAGGAAGGATGATGCGTCATCCATCCGCGAAGCAATTGTCTTGCCACTCATATAGGTGCAGAATCTCAGATAATCCGGCGCGACTTCATGCGCATGTACGAGAACCTTCAGACCCATCTTGTCCAGCATCGGCGTGAATTCGCTCGATGTGGCGGCAGCGCCGACGACGCCAGCTGCCACGGCGCGGAAGCGATCCGTGTCGCTGCCCATGGCGGCAAACTGGACATCGTCTGACGAGATTTTCTCATGTTCGAGAACGGCGCGCGCGAAGAGATCAGGCAGCGCTCCCGGTGATGAAATCGCGAAAGCCTTGCCTTTCAGATCCGCCAGCGAATTCACATCCTTCTTCGTGACGATCACATAGGTCAGGCCCGGCCAGTAACAGCCGACCACCTTGATATCCGCACCGCGCGAGGCAGCAAGCAAAGGAGCTCCGGGGCTGCCTTCATAACTGTCCAATTCACCGGCAAGGAGCGCCTTGAGTGCAAGCGCATCGCCCTTGAACTGCATCATCTCGATGTTCAGTCCGTGTTTCTTGGCAAACCCACCCTTATCGACCATGAACACGAAGCCGGCGTCACTCTTGGCTTCCACCATGCCGTGGCGCCAGACTTTTTGGGCCAGAGCCGCTTGCGGAACCAAGCTTGCGCCCGCCAAGGCAAGGCCCAGGATGAACAGGCGCAATCTCTCGATGATCATTGTCGTCTTCCTCTCGTGCGTTGCCGGCGGTCGAATAGGTCAGTCGTCGTTTTGCCGCGGAACCGGATCGTTCATCGCAACGTCCTTGCGACGTCCCTGAACCAGTTCGTCCGCGAAATCGAAATATTCGCTTCGCGCGGCCATCGCCGCCTGGCGCTCGAGATTCTTCGGCCAGACGCCAAGATCGTAGCCATGCCAGGGCACTTGCGGCTTGAGCGGCGGCAGCCCCAGCCGCTCCCAGATCAGCTTTGCATTTTCCATGAACTCGCGCTTCGGCAGCGCGACGGGCGCAAAATCGCCCTTGAGAAGTGCATTGATCAGAACGGCAGCACTGTCGCCATTGTCGCGCGGCCCCTTGGGACCGTGCCCGGCGTCCTTGTGGTCGAGAACGCGCAAGTCGTGCTGCGGCTGGCAGCGATAGGACATCGCCCAGAACAGCGCATCGGTGTTTTCGGGATCGATATCCTCATCGACGGCGATAATCCATTTGCCGGCGAAACGATGCACAGTGGAGGTCGCGTAAAGCGCGCGCCACACTTCCGTTTCGGGAACGCCACGTTCCATCACCAGCGCGATAACCGCGTAGAGGCTCGTCAGCGGCTCGTGCATCGAGACCCGCTTGACGCCCTTCAGTCCCAGGCCGTTGCGCAGATGGTTGAGATAGACCGGCTCCATCGCCGCCTTGCGGATGACGCTCGATTCACTCGGCGTCACCTGGCTGATGAAGGAGGGCACGATCGCCACGCGCCGGCGCGTAATGGCGGTGACCTCCATGAACGCATTGTATTCCTGCAGGTTGACGTAACCGTGCGATTCACCGAACGGCGCTTCCGGCTCCAGCCATTCGGTGTCGATGAACCCTTCGATGATGATCTCGGCCTCGGCGGGAACCAGCAGGTCGAGCGTACGCGCCTTGTCCACATTGATCGACGCGCCCGCCAGTCCGCCTGCAACCGCC
>JAQGJO010000249.1 GCA_028290595.1 Hyphomicrobiales bacterium
CGCGTCGTCGGCAACCGCCTTGGCGAAAAGCACAACCGCAAGATCGTGGTCGAGAACCGGCCCGGCGCCGGCGCCAATATCGCCACCCGCGCGGTGATCGGGGCCACGCCCGATGGAACCACCCTGCTCGTCAGCACGGCGGCGCTCGCCATCAACGAGACGCTGTATCGCAACAAGGGATTTTCCGTCGATGCCCTGCGCACCGTTGCCATGGTCGCAACAACGCCGGAAGTCTTCGCCGTCAACCCGTCCAATCCCGGCCAAACCCTGGCGGATTTCGTTCAGCAGAATCGCGGCAAGGAAATCACCTTTGCGACGGCGGGCATCGGCACGAGCTCGCATATCGCCGCCGAATATTTCTTCAGCCAATTGGTCAAGACCGAGGCCAAGCATGTCCCGTTCCGCGGCGGACCGGATGCGACAAACGCCGTGCTCGGCGGCCATGTGCCGATGGTCGTCTCGTCGCTGTCGGGATTCGCATCGCAAGTGGCTGGCGGTCAGTTGACCGGGCTCGCCGTCGCCGCCGATCAGCGCGTCGCCGTGATCGGCAAAGTGCCGACCTTCACGGAATCCGGATATCCAGGCTTCAAGGCGATGTCCTGGGTCGGCTTCTTTGCACCGTCGGCGACACCCTCGGCGGAACTCGATCGGCTCAACAAGGAAATCGACGATATCGTGCGCGAACCGGCAATACGCGAGCGGCTGATCGCCATCGGCTTCGATCCGATGAACGCGACCCTGCCCGAGGCCGACGTCTATTTCCGCCGCGAGGTCGAGCAGTGGCGCAAGATGGTGCAGACGCTCGGCCTCAGCGTCGAATAAGCCACACAACATGGATTGGCCGCGGGAAGCTTCGTCGCCTATATAGATCGCATGCCAATTTCCAGACGAGACTTCCTCACCAGTGCTTCTGCTGCCGCACTGCTCCCCTCCTCCGCCGGGGCGCAGAGCGGAGCCGCGAAAGATGCCGTCGCAACAGACGGCTTTCGTGTCGTTGAAGCCCGTGCCGGTAAGCTGCGGCTCGTCGATACGGCGGAGACGGATATTCTCGGCCTCGACGGTCAGGCGCCCGGCCCGTTGCTGCGGATCAAGAAGGGCGAGGAGTTGCGCCTGCGCCTCCTCAACAAGCTCGACGGCCCGACATCGATCCATTTTCGCGGCATGCGCGGACCCAATGCGATGGACGGCGTTGCGCCGCTGACGCAAAGAGCCATCGCGCCGGGAGCGACGTTCGACTATCACTTCACGCCGCCGGACGCCGGCGTCTTCTTCTATCACGCCCATGCCGACATGACGTTCGCCGAACAGACGACGCGCGGTCTGCACGGCGTGCTGATCGTCGACGAGCCGACACCGCCGGACCTCGACCACGAAGTCATCGCGATCATCGGCGACTGGAAACTCGACGAGCGCGGGCAATTGCCGTCCTGTTCGACCGCGCGGGGGCGCGAAGCCTTCTATTCGATTGCAGAAGCCTCAACCAACGGGCGCATAGGGCCGCTGGTGACGATCAACGGCAAGCCGGCGCCGCTGACGCAGGTGTTTGCTCCAGGCGCGCGCGTGCGCCTGCGGCTGGTCGCCGCCGTCAGCGCCAGGCTGCTTGCGCTGACATTCGAAGGCGTGCAGCCGTTCGTCACGGCGATCGACGGTCAGGCCTGCGATGAGTTTGAACCGGTCAAGCGCAGCATTCCGGCGGGACCGGGCGCACGCTTCGACATCATGTTCGACATGCCGGACGACGGCAGCGAGATGAAGGTGATTTTGCGCGGCGGTGCGCTCGGCGTCGCCGACGAGCCGGACCGGCCTATCGTCATCCTGCAATCGAAGGGCACAAAACACGCACAGCGCCCGCCAATTAAAATGACGGCGCTCAATCCGCTGCTGACGCCGGTCATTCCATTGCAGAGCGCCAAGCGCCTCGACCTGGTGATCGAACGCGCTGTCGCGCCCCAGGGCGCCCTATGCCTGTTGCCGAACATGGTGCTATGGCGCGTCAACGGGAAAGCCCTGCGCTCCAGCGATCCACCGCTGTTCACCGTCAAGCGCGGCACCGCTGTCACGCTGGGTTTTCTGAACCGCTCCAGCACGTCGCACGTCATCCGCCTGCATGGACATGTGATGCGGCAATTGCATTTGCTCGACGACGGCTGGGAGCCCTATTGGCGCGATAGTGTCATCGTGCCCGCCGAACGCACCGTGCGCATCGCCTTCCTTGCCGACAATCCCGGCAAATGGCGGCTGGCAAGCGGCATCTATGAACATGCGCTCGCGGGCCTTGCGGGCTGGTTTGAAGTGACCTGAGGGGGGCAAGCATGCTGTTTGTAAGACTGGCGTACAATGCGCCGAACAAGGATCGCGAGCGGGCGGACAACCTCGCTGCGCACAGCGCGCATTTGCGCTCAGGGACTGCGAACATCGTACAATCCGGCCCGTTGTTCGGCGTGCCGGGCGATGCGCGCCTCGGCGCACTCATCGTCTTCGATACGCCGACGCTGGCTGAGGTGGAAGCGTTCAATGCCGCCGATCCGTTCGTCACCAGCGGCGTCTACGACGATATCAGGATCATGCGCTGGGAAAAGACGATCGGCTGATCTCGGCGAATGCGCGCCAGACCGATGGCAGCGCCTCCGGCAGGTCTTCGGCGATCAGGCCGGGGCCGAAGGCGCGGGCCGCCGCGCCATGCATCCAGACGGCAGCGCTGACGGCTTCAAACGCTGGCATCGACTGGGCCAGCAGTCCGCAGACGATTCCCGCCAGCACGTCGCCGGACCCGGCCGTCGCCAGCGCCGGCGGCAGATCGGTTGCAATCGACGTCCGGCCATCGGGATGCGCGACGACCGTGTCTGGCCCTTTGAGCAGGATGGTTGCGCTGCTTGACTGCGCCGCGCGCCATGCACGCTGCGGCTTTGATCCTTCAGGATCGAACAGGCGCGCGAATTCGCCATCGTGCGGCGTCAGAACCACCGGCCCATCATGGCTACGGATGGCCGCGAACAGAGCCTCGCGCTGATCTGAAAACGATGTGAGCGCATCGGCATCGAGCACAATTGCTCGGCCCTGCCCCGATGCCAAGGCTGCGAGCACCAGGTCACGCGTCGCGGCGCCAACGCCGAGCGCCGGTCCGAGAACGAGCGCATTCAGCCGCGCATCGACGAGCACGCGGGATAATTGCGCGGCATCTTCGCACGGAGCAAGCATGATCGCCGTCAGATGCGCAGCGTTCACCTCCAAGGCCTCGGGAGGCGACAGCAAGGTCACAAGGCCGGCGCCGGCACGCAGCGCCGCACGTGCCGCGAGACGCGCGGCGCCCGTGCGATGCAACGAGCCGGAAAATGCCAACGCATGGCCGCGGGTATATTTGTGTCCATCGACGCGCGGCAGCGGCAACGCCTGCTTCCAAAGCTGCGGCGCATTGAGAAAGCATTGCGGCTTTATGGTTGCAAGCACAGCGGCGTCGATGCCGATCTGTTCGAGCACGACGCGCCCGCAGTTGATGCGGCCGGGCATCAGCAGATGGCCCGGCTTCAATCTGAAAAACGTCACCGATACATCGGCTTCGACGGCAACGCCGCGGATCGCGCCGGTTTCGCCATCGACGCCCGAAGGCACATCGACGGCAATGACCTTGCGGCCGGTGGTTGCGCGCCAGAAGTTCAGCCGTTCGACGATCGCGCGCGCGCGGCCATCGAGATCGCGCGCAAGACCGGCGCCGAACAGCGCATCGACGGCGAGGTCCGCCTTGTCGAGATCGACAAGCGCCGCCGAGGTGAGCCGACCCGCCCAGGCATCGGCGGCAAGCGCTGCATCGCCCGACAGTTTGGCGCGGTCGCCGAGCAGGCCGGCGACGACGTCAAAACCCTCTTCCCGCAGAATACGCGCGGCGACAAAGCCATCGCCGCCATTGTTGCCGGGGCCGCAGAGAATGACGATGCTGCGCCGGCCCTTCGGCATCGCCTGACGAACCGCGTCCGCCACGGCGCGGCCGGCTGATTCCATCAGTTCGATTCCCGGTGTGCCCGCAGCAATAGTCAGCCGATCAGCTTCCGCCATGAGCGCGGGCGAGAGCAATTCACAATAGCTTTGCGCCGAAGCACGCATGGACTTCCACTCTGTCAATTCAAACGCCGGACCGCTTGCCGCCGGCCATGATAAGGATGAGGGCGCCGACAATGCCCGAGGCGATCGACCCTACGAGCACGCCGATCTTGACCGCCGTTTCGAGATCCGCTGCGCCGGGAAAGGCCAGCAGGCCGATGAACAGGCTCATCGTGAAGCCGATGCCGCACAGCATGCTGACGCCGTAGATCTGCGCCGTCGATGCACCGGCCGGCGGTTCGGCGAGCTTGGTGGCGAGCGCAAATTTGGTGAAGAAGAACACACCGAGCTGCTTGCCGACGAACAGGCCGGCGGCAATGCCGAGCGTCACCGGATGTGTCAGTTGCGACAGGCTCGCGCCGGCCAGGGAGACGCCGGCGTTGGCGAAGCCGAAAATCGGCACGATGAAAAAGGCGACCGGCACATGCAGCAGATGTTCGAGCTCCTGCAGCACTGATTTCTTGTCCTCGCCGATTTGGTCTTCGCGGCCGGGAATCGTCAAAGCCAGAACGACGCCCGCCAAGGTCGCGTGCACGCCGGATTCGTGCATGAATATCCACAGCACCACGCCGAGAGCGAGATAGACGGCAAGGCGCTTCACGCCGGCCAGATTGAGCGCAACGAGGATCGCTGTGGTGACGGCGACGCCCGCGAGAGCGGGCAGCGACAGATTGGCCGTATAGAAAATAGCGATGATGACGACCGCACCGAGATCGTCGAGAATGGCGAGCGCCGCCAGAAATATCTTCAACGACACCGGCGCGCGCGAGCCCAGCAGGGCCAGCACGCCGAGCGCGAAGGCGATATCGGTTGCTGCCGGGATGGCCCAGCCGCGCAGGGTCGCCGGAGTGTGTAGGTTAAGCGCGACGTAGATCAGCGCCGGAACGACCATGCCGCCCGCAGCGGCAATCCCCGGCAAGGCGCGCTTCGGCCATGTCGCCAGTTCGCCGCCGACGAATTCGCGTTTGATCTCGAGGCCGACGAGCAGAAAGAAAACCGCCATCAGTGCATCGTTGATCCAATGCAGCACCGACAGGCCGGCAAGTTTTGTCTGCAGGGTGGAAAAATATACCGATGCCAGCGCCGAATTGGCGACGATCATCGCCAGTGCGGCGGCAATCATCAAAATGACGCCGCCTGCCGCCTCGCTCTTCAGAAATGCACGCAAGGCTCCCGCGCGCCCGGACACTTTTTGGCTCTCATTGTCGTGCGTCAAGGCCGCGCCTTTCCTTCGAGTACGTATCGGGTTCGCTTGGCGCGGACTTTAACGCAAAGCCACGACGCGACAACGTCGGACAGCTCAGGAAAATACTTTAGCCGTCCTCTTGATCCTCGTCGGGTAATTTCACCGCGAGAACCTTGTCGACGCGGCGTCCATCAAGATCGACGACTTCGAAACGCCAGCCATGGGCATCGACGAATTCGCCGGTCGCGGGCAGACGGCGCAGAGCGCTGATCAGCATGCCGGCCACGGTTTCGTATTCACGGCGTTCCGGCAACTCAAAGCGGAGCAGTTCCGCGGCCTCGTCCGCCGGCATCCAGCCGGCGATCAGCCAGGACCCATCGGCGCGCTGCACGGCCTCGGATTCGCCCGCACCTTCGTCCGAGCGAAAGGCGCCGACGATCACGTCGAGAATATCGGCCGGTGTCACGATGCCGTCGAAATGACCATGCTCGTCGTGCACCAGCGCCATCGGCACTTCCGCCTGACGCAACGCCTGCAGAGCGTCGAGAGCATCGAGCACATCGGGAAATTCCGGCGCCTTGCGAATGAAGGGCCGCAGGTCGAGCTTCTCACCCGATAGAATCGGAGCGAGAAGATCGCGCACCTGGAGGACGCCGATCATATTGTCCGGCGTGCCATCCCCCACCGGCACGCGCGAATGTTTGCTATTGGCGAGCGCGGTCCGTAGCTCATCTTCATCGAGGCTGAGATCGAGCCATTCCACGTCGGTGCGCGGCGTCATGACGGCGCTGACATTGCGGTCGCCCAAACGCAGAATGCCGGAAATCATGCGGCGCTCATCGAATTCGATCACGCCGGCGTCGGCAGCCTCCTCGACGAGCGACTTGATTTCCTCTTCGGTCGGCGCGCTCTCCTGAAGTTCCTTCACGCCAAAGAGCTTGAAGATGGACCGGGTCGAGAAATCGAGAAGGAAAACGATTGGCGAAGCCAGTTTCGACAAGCCGAACATGAACGGCGACATCGCGCAGGCGATGCCCTCGGCATGACGCAGAGCGATCTGCTTGGGGACAAGCTCGCCGATAACGACGGAGAAATAAGTGATCGTGCCGATGACCAGGCCGAAACCAAGCGGATCTGCGAACCGCTGCCATATTGAGCCTTGCGCGCGCAGCCAGTCAGCCACCAGCGCGCCGAGCGCCGCGCCGGAGAAGGCGCCAGCGAGGATGCCGACGAGGGTGATGCCGATTTGTACCGTGGAGAGGAATCGACCTGGACTCTCGGCCAGTTCCAAAGCCAAGGCAGCGCCGGAACGGCCAGCTTCCGCCAGCGCCCTAAGCCGCCCTTTTCGCGCGGAAACGATGGCGAATTCCGAGAGGGAAAACAAGGCATTGAGGGCTATTAGCCCTAACGCGATTATGAGTTCGAACACGAATTTTTTGGCCGGCGGCCTGTCGCGCCCGCACCCCTTCTGTGAGTCATTGCCGCGGCACAATGCGTTAAGCGCAGCTCAGGGTCAATCTAAACCACAAGAATGTGGGAAAAAAGCCGGAGCCTTTCGCAGTTTAGGCCGTTTAGCGCTAAAGTTGACACGTTATTGCGCTGCGCGTTACCAACCGCCTCGGTTACGAGGAAATTATGCACCCCCGCATTGCGAAGTTCGGCATCGGCGATTTGGTCAGGCACCGGAAATACCCTTTCCGCGGTGTCGTATTCGATATCGACCCGGAGTTCGCCAACACCGAGGAATGGTGGCAGTCGATCCCCGAAGAGGTGCGGCCGCGCAAGGACCAGCCGTTCTATCATCTCTACGCCGAGAACGAGGAAACGGAATACGTCGCCTATGTCAGCGAACAGAATTTGCTGCCCGACGAATCGGGCGAGCCGGCCCGCCATCCCCAGGTCGCGGAAATCTTCGTCCGGCGTGAGGACGGCAAGTACCGGATGAAGGCGTCCCGGCAAAATTAAACGCGGCGTCTGTCGACATCCACTTTTACGCACGATGCTTTAAACGAAAAACGCGGAGCTTGCGGCTCCGCGTTTTCTTGATGTCTCGTCGTCGAACCAGATCAGCGCGGCGCGGCGGGAGCCGGTGCCGGCGCAGTGGCGGGCGGCAGAGTCGGAGCCGCGCCTTCGAGACGCTTGCGCTCGTCTTCGGCGCGCTTCTGCAATTCGTCCTGAAGCTGCTTCTGCTGCTCTTCGAGAACCTTCGGATCGATGGCGGCGCCGTCGAAGGACTTGCCGAAATCGTTCATCGGCACAACGAAGATGACTTCGTTGTTGGCCTGGTTCTTGACCACGATGTTCATGGTCGAGGACTTTTTCATCGTATCGAGCTGGGGCTTGGCGATTTTCGATTCGGCGAAACAGCCGTTCGGGAAGCAGATTTCATAGGTGCCTTCCAGCATCGCACCCTTGTCGAGCGAAAATCGGAAGCCCGGCTTGAGCAGCAGGCCAACCGGCAGCAGCAGGCGGACGATGCGCTGCTCGTCACCCTTGACGTCGTAGACGGCGACCGCCAGCACGGGCTGTTGATCGGCTTCCTGGCCGAAATCGCGCGTCGTGTAGCAGATTTCCTTATTGGCGGTCTGATCCTTGCCGCAAACCTTGGTCCAGTCCTTCTGCGTCGGCTTGAGCTCGATGCGATTGGAGCCGGCGGCCTGCTGCTGGCCCGGTTGGGCGGGCGCACCGGCGGCGGGCTGTTGCGGCTGTGCAGGCTGCGGAGCGGCCGGGCGTGGCGCCGCAGGCCGCGTCGGAGTCTGCGCCAGTGCTTGCGCACCGGCGAAAATCGCACATGCAGCAATCGCCGCCGCACCTACGCGGCTGTTAAGGATGGGCATAAATAGTCCTTTCGCTTGGTATTCGCGCTTCCGTACAGGCGTGCCGCACAATGCGGCATGATGCGAATATGGCCGGCCCTGAGGCGCGCAATCGCCCAAGCCGCAGCCCAACCCGCTCTTCGCCCGCGAATGCGGCGACATAGTGACCCCGGCCTCATAGCGTTTTCCGCCGGTCAGCGCCAGAGACGAAATGCAGGAACCAACAGCTTGCCAACAGCTTGCCAACACCTTGCCAACATCTTGCCAATGCCCCCTGCTAACCCCGATCCGACGGGTCGGTTGCATAAAAAGCCGGCTCCGACGACGGAGAAATGACGGGAGGCCCGGGATTCAATAAATTGCAGGGATGTGGCGGCAATCGATTCGTTTTTCCGGTCCGGGGTGGCGGCGCAGGGATGTCCTTGCCCTCGCGGCTTCGGGCGCGGCTGCGCTGCTTCCTACCAAGCTCGCGCGCGCCGCCCCGGCTGGTGCGCGCCACGGCATTGCCATGCATGGCGAGCCGGCGCTGCCCCCGGATTTCCAGAATTTGCCCTATGCCAACCCCGCAGCGCCCAAGGGCGGCCGGCTGGCCATGGGCTTCCAGGGCACATTCGACAGCCTCAATCCGTTCAACCTGAGAGCCGGATCGACGGCTCAGGGCCTGAATACCAATATTTTCCAAACCCTGATGACGCGCTCGACGGACGAGGCGTTCACGCTCTACGGCCTTGTCGCGCAATCCATCGAAACTGACGAAGCCCGCTCATGGGCGCTCTTCCGGCTCAATCCGCTGGCGCGTTTTTCCGACGGGACGCCGATCACCTCGGCCGACATACGGTTCAGCTTCGATGTGCTCAAGAGCAAGGGCCGGCCGCAGCATCGCGCCGCCTATTCCTTGGTGAAATCGATCGAGACGCCGGACGAGCACACGGTGCGCTTTGACCTGACCGGCATCGGCGACCGCGAAATGCCGCTCACCCTGGCGCTGATGCCGGTGCTGGCGAAGCATCGCACCAATGCGGACAAGTTCGACGACACGACGCTTGAGATACCGATCGGCTCGGGCCCCTATACGATCGCCCAGCTCAAGCCCGGTGAATTGCTGCAGTTGAAGCGCAATCCCGACTATTGGGCCAAGGATCTGCCGGTCCATCGCGGCATGTACAACTTCGACGAAATCCGCATCGAATATTTCCGCGATGCGACGACCTTTTACGAAGCGCTCAAGGCCGGACTGATCGACTACCGCGAGGAGACCAATCCGACGCGCTGGATCAGCGGCTATGATTTTCCCGCCATCGCCAGCGGGCAGATCAAGAAGAAAGGCCTGCCGCTCGGCGGCGCCAAAGGCATGATCGGCTTCGCGTTCAACACGCGCCACGAGTTGTTCGCCGACGTCAACGTGCGTGAAGCCCTCGGCTACATGTTCGATTTCGAATGGATCAACGCCAATCTGTTCGGCGGCCTCTACAAGCGCACTAAAAGCTTCTTCGACGAGAGCGAACTGTCCTGCTCCGGCATCCCGGCCAGCACCGAGGAACGCGCCCTGCTGGCGCAATGGCCGGGCAGCGTGCGCGAAGACATTCTGGAAGGACGCTGGACGCCGCCGCGCAGCGACGGATCGGGCCGCGACCGCGACAGCGCGCGCAAGGCGCTCACCCTCCTGGCGCAAAGCGGCTGGCGCATCGTCGACGGCGCGCTCAGCCGCAACGGCAGGCCGTTCGGCTTCGAGATCATGGTCACGGATCGCAATCAGGAGCGGCTGTCGCTGAATTTCGCGCAATCGCTGCAGCGCATCGGCATTGCGGCGCGGGTGCGCTATGTCGACGAAGTGCAATATCAGCGCCGCCGGCAGAAGTTCGATTTCGATATGATGGTCGGCACCTGGACCGCATCGAATTCGCCTGGCAACGAGCAGCGCAATCGCTGGTCCTCGGCCAGCGCCAAAATGGAATCCTCGTTCAATCTTTCCGGTGCGTCCTCGCCCGCCATCGACGGGCTGATCAGCAGGATGCTCGCCGCCACCGCAATGGAGGATTTCATCACCGCGGTGCGTGCCTACGACCGCGTGCTGCTGTCGGGCTTCTACATCATTCCGCTGTTTCACACGCCGAACCAATGGGTCGTGCACAAGCGCGAGCTGACTTATCCGC
>JAQGJO010000156.1 GCA_028290595.1 Hyphomicrobiales bacterium
TGCCGGACGCACGCGCCGCAAGCTGGTCCACGAAGACGGCTCGCTGCGCGTTCGCTTTCCCAATGCCGCGCCCGAAGCGCTGGAGGCTGTCATCGTCAACACCGGCGGCGGTATGACCGGCGGCGACCGTTTCGCCATTGAGATAGCGCTGGAAGCGGGCGCAAGCCTGATTGCCGGCACGGCGGCGGCGGAAAAAGTCTATCGCTCGAACGGTCCCGACGCCGAGATGACGGTCCGGCTCGACATTGCCGAGGACGCGCGGCTGTTCTGGCTGCCGCAGGAGACCATTCTCTTCGACAAGGCACGGCTGTCGCGCAGCATTGACGTGGATCTTGCGCCCGGCGCCTCGCTGCTGATGGCGGAAGCCGTGGTGTTCGGTCGCGCCGCCATGGGCGAGTTCATGACGGAAGGGCATGTTTCCGACCGCTGGCGCGTCCGCCGCGCCGGCAAACTTATCTATGCCGACACCGCCCGGCTCAATGGCGCGATTTCCGAAAAGCTGGCGCAAGCCGCCGTCACCAACGGTGGCATCGCCTTCGCCACCGTGTTGTATGCGCCCAGTGCGGATGATCTTGCGCAAAAGCTTGAACAAGTGCGCGCGCTGGACGACACTTTCAAAGGCGAGGCCGGAATCTCGGCCTGGAATGGCGTCGCGGTGGCGCGGCTCTGCGCCGAGGACGGCGCGACGCTGCGGCATGATCTGATCGCCGTCTTGGCGGCGCTCGGCGCCCAGGTGCCGCGGCTGTGGCTACAATGAGGACAAGATGAATCTGACGCCCCGGGAAAAAGACAAACTGCTGATCGCGATGGCCGCGATCGTCGCGCGCAAGCGGCTGGAACGCGGCGTCAAGCTCAACCATCCGGAAGCCGTGGCCATCATCAGCGACTTCATCATGGAAGGCGCGCGCGATGGTAGAAGCGTCGCTGAACTGATGCAGAAGGGCGCTTACGTCATCACGCGCGACCAGGTGATGGATGGCATCTCCGAGATGATCCACGACATCCAGGTTGAAGCGACATTTCCCGACGGCACCAAGCTCGTCACCGTGCACAATCCGATCCGTTGAAAGGACCTTTGCCATGAAACGTCTGTTGTCCGTTGCGGTGCTGCTCGCTCTCGGCGCCAGCCCGGCTTTCGCCCATCCCGGTCATGTCGAGGCTTCCTCGTTTCTGGCCGGTGTTGCGCATCCGCTGAGCGGCATCGACCACATCGCGGTGATGGTCGCGGTCGGCCTGTGGGCGGCGCTCAAGGGCGGCCGCGCGCTGTGGGTCTGGCCGGCGGCCTTCGTCGGCGTGATGTTGGCTGGTGGCGCGCTCGGCATGGCGCACGTGGCGTTGCCCTTCGTCGAGCCGGGCATTCTCGCTTCGGTCGTGGCGCTCGGTCTGCTGGTGGCCCTGGCGGTCGATCTGCCGGTCATTACGGGCGCGGTGATCATCGGCGTTTTCGCGCTATTCCACGGCCACGCCCATGGCAGCGAAGTCGCCGAAAATCTCAGCGGCATCGAGTACATGGCCGGCTTTGCGCTCGCGACCGCGACGCTGCACCTCGTCGGCATCGGCTTTGCGCAGATGATGACGCGCGCCAATCTGCGGCCCTGCATCCGCGCCGCTGGCGCGATTTGCATCCTCCTGGGCGGTGGCCTGGCATTCGGAGTGATCTGATGATCCCCGGCGAAATGTTCATCAAGGACGGCGATATCGAACTCAATGTCGGCCGCAAGACCGCAACCATCACGGTCGCTAATTCGGGCGACAGGCCGATCCAGGTCGGCTCACACTATCATTTTTTCGAAACCAATCCGGCGCTCAAGTTCGACCGCAAGAAAGCGCGCGGCATGCGGCTCGATATCGCCGCCGGCACGGCGGTGCGTTTCGAGCCGGGCCAGACACGCGACGTCAACCTTGTCGCGCTCGCCGGCAAAAAGACCGTCTACGGCTTCCGCGGCGAAGTAATGGGGAAATTGTAGATCATGTCCGTCTTCATGAAACGCTCGGCCTATGCCGACATGTTCGGTCCCACGACCGGCGACCGCGTGCGGCTGGCCGACACTGACCTGATCATCGAGGTCGAAAAGGATTTCACCATCTACGGCGAAGAGGTGAGGTTCGGCGGCGGCAAGGTGATCCGCGACGGCATGGGCCAGTCGCAGATCACCAACAAGCAGGGCGCCGTCGACACCGTCATTACCAATGCGCTGATCCTCGACCACTGGGGCATCGTCAAAGCCGACGTCGGCATCAAGGAAGGCCGCATCGCGGCGATCGGCAAGGCCGGAAATCCCGATATCCAGCCCGGCGTCACCATTATCATCGGCCCCGGCACGGAGATCATCGCGGGCGAGGGCAAGATCCTCACCGCCGGCGGCTTCGACACCCACATTCATTTCATCTGCCCGCAGCAGGTCGACGAGGCGCTCAATTCCGGCGTCACCTCGATGCTCGGCGGTGGCACGGGGCCTGCGGCCGGCACCAATGCGACAACGTGCACGCCGGGCCCGTGGCATCTCGCCCGCATGATCCAGGCGGCGGATGCGTTTCCGGTCAATCTTGGTTTCGCCGGCAAGGGCAACGCCTCGCGGCCCGCCGCGCTCGAAGAAATGGTCGAGGCCGGCGCCTGTTCGCTCAAGCTGCACGAGGACTGGGGCACCACGCCGGCCGCGATCGACTGCTGCCTCACGGTCGCCGAGAAATACGACGTGCAGGTAATGATCCACTCGGACACGCTCAACGAGTCGGGCTTTGTCGAAGACACCATCAAGGACTTCAAGGGCCGCACCATCCACGCCTTCCACACCGAAGGCGCCGGCGGCGGGCATGCTCCCGATATCATCAAGGTCGCTGGCCTGAAGAACGTGCTGCCGTCATCGACCAATCCGACCCGGCCGTTCACCCGCAACACCATCGACGAGCATCTCGACATGCTGATGGTGTGCCACCATCTCGAACCGTCGATCGCCGAGGACCTGGCCTTCGCAGAAAGTCGCATCCGCAAGGAAACCATCGCGGCGGAAGACATCCTGCACGACCTCGGC
>JAQGJO010000311.1 GCA_028290595.1 Hyphomicrobiales bacterium
GCGGATACGAACGCCAACGGCGATATTTTCGGCGGCTGGGTGATGTCGCAGATGGACCAGGCGGGCGGCATTGCCGGCGTCGAGCGGGCCCAGGGCAGGGTCGTCACGGTCAAGGTCGACTCGATGGTGTTCATCGCGCCGATGAAGGTCGGCGACGTGCTGGAGGTCTACAGCCTGGTCGAGAGCATCGGCCGCACGTCGATGAAAATCCGGATGGAGGCCTGGGCGCAGCGCTTCCAGACCACGGTGCGCGACAAGGTGACGGACGCCACTTTCACCTTCGTCGCCGTCGACGACAACGGCCGCCCTCGGCGGATTCCCCCGGCAGTGGAATAAGGTACGGAAACATTTGCGGATCGCGCCCAATCGAATATATCTGCGGCGCTTCCGACAACGCTTCGCGTTCGGGCCGGTAGCTCAATGGTTAGAGCCGGCCGCTCATAACGGTCTGGTTGCAGGTTCGAGTCCTGCCCGGCCCACCAGCTAAATCTCTGATTGCAAATTGCCTCCGGATTTCCCGACAAGCCTGGCTCGCGACCTTTGAGGGGCAAAAGGCCGCGAAAGGCGGTGGCTGCGAACCAGCCCATCAAAATTAGAAATTTAATGTGCAATTAATTGCATATGAAGGAAACTCAGCTAAAAGATGCGTTTTCATGGTTCTCAAGAGCTGAAGCAGGGACGCGCCAATGCAGTTGTACAATGTCACTTGTGCAATTGATGGCAAAATTATTCAGCTTAAGGTTTGGGCCTTCAGTGCATCGTCTGCTCGCTTGAAGGTGCAAAGCGAGCACCCAGGCTGCGAGGTCCTCGCGGTCATGGGCGGAGCTCCGAGGCGAGTCGGCAGAAAGCTGTGACGAAGACTGGCCGTGAGGTCGTCGTGCAAAATTGCAGGCGAAAAAATGCGATACGACACTGCGGGTTATGCCTCGGACTGAAAAATTACATTGTCATCGTGCAATCAATTGCACTATGTTGAATTTTATATGAATGAGGAGCGCCAAGAAAATCAAATGTCTAGACAAGCACATACGACGCTCTCGGCGGCATATTCCAGTGAGATGAAACGCGGTCTGTGCCGCATTGCAGCAAAACAAAACGGACATGCGATATGCGCTGACAAGACGCTGCGCAGGTCTGTTCAATAGCGGGGCAGAGATGCGAGGCATGTCTTCAAGCCTGCGGGTGCACCGCAGATGCGTTGGGCACCGAGTGCGGTGCAATGGGATCGTTGCAAGCAAAGCGCGAGTTCTGGTGGGCCAGAGGTCCAGGTGCAGCAAGAGCTCCAAAATCTGATCGATAAAAGAAATTCATCTAAAAATAGAATATAATTATACCTGTCCGGTCGGGTGCGCATCTTTCGAGTAAAGTCCGAGTGGGGCGTACTAGGGCTGCCCGCACGGTTAGTTTGTGGAAGCAGAATGTTGCGCTGAGATCGACGGGGCCCGTTCCAATTTCCGGTCTTCGATAATGCCGATAAGGCCGCTCAGACGGCATGGAGGAATAGATGAAGAGGGCATATTGGAGGCGAGACAAGGCGCCGTCAGGAAAACAAGAGCGGGCATGGGCCGTCATTTTGCCTTGGATTGAAGAGGAACTGCTGGTGCTGCTGTATTCGCTCGACGGCGCAACAAACGGAATCAAGCATGACCCGGATGTCACGCACGAGTTCTGCCTGTTCGAGCTCGATGCAAGCGTCAGAGTGGATTTCAGCCGCGATCTGTTCGCCCAGCCAGAACTGTCGCCTCTGCTGCCCTGTCTCCTGGGATTCCAGTTTGCGGCAACCTCGGAAGAGGATGCGGTTAACCAGATGCAGGCCGCAATCGACAAGATGGTCTCTCATGAGATCATTTATAACGCCCCACCGGTCTGGGCGGGATTGCTCTCCAGGTCAGTCAGCATCGGTCCAGGCCCAGCGAAGAGGTCCATCACGCTGCGCGAGATCGTTGCCAGGCTGGAGCGGTCGAGCCTGATCGAGGTGGTCAGACACGGGGGTAGCTAATGCCAAATTTACTGCCGGGGATATGCAATTAACTGCAACCAAAAAACGCCTGTCAATGGCGAATAGCGGTGGGTCCTAGTCTAGCATCTGACGATGCAAAGTGACCTGCCGGACACGGAGAGGGGTTGGGTGAGTGATGCTCTACAAAAGATATGTCGTATCGAAAGAAGCCGCCGTACAAGATAGCCAAGGCGGCCTGCTCGGCGAAATAGAGAACCAGACGGGCTTGGCGTCCGGCTATTTTCGCGAGCGAATTTGGCCGCAAGAGGCTCCTCAACTCTGTAGCGAACATGCCTGGCTGGCTGATAAATCAGATTGGGCGACCGCCGTGGCTGCAGACCACGGTATACAGCCAGCGATCCTTGGCCAGCCAGAAGCGAAAGCGAATGCACAGGCAATCAACGGCAGTCACGCGACCATGCCGGTCAAGCTTGGATTCATGGGGGCATTTCAGTCCTTCATGATTACGGGGGGCCCTTATGAAGATTTCCCCGGTCGCAATAAGGCTTACGGTGTGTATCTGAGTGCAGAACCGACGCCGCCGGCCGAAAGCTTTGATGTGCATCTGCCGATTATCGACTACAGGGTGCCGATCAACCTGGAGGCGACCAGGCAGGCGCTCGTCTTGACCCTTAAGGCGGCCCTGGAGGGCAAGGCCGTATATGTGGGATGCTGCGATGGCGGCAACCGCATGGAATTTTTTCTGGCCTTGCTTGGGAAGGTCACAGGTCGGTCTGGTTGGGTGAGCCACTTGCGCATGTACGATTCGGAACAGCCGATGGCGACAGACGAGCAGCGACGCTATGTGCGGGAGTTCGACGCGCAGGAATTGACTGCCTGGTTGTACCGTCAGGCCTGGTATACCGTCTGGGATAAGGTTGTTGGCGCGCGGCGTATTTGAGTCGATCTCGCAAATGCATTTAATTGCATCTTGGCGTGACAATCACTCTTAGTTCGTATGCGTAGTTTTCCAGTGTAAACTTCGCTTGGCTGTAACGTTTGATGAAGCTGATACGATTTGTCGCGTCGCTCTTTTGATTCCGTCAATCCGCAGCCGAGATAATGCCGGGCTACGAGCTTAATCCAAGGCTTTGCCGGAATTGACATCGCAGGGCGCATGAGCGCCAGGAAGCATGTCTCGGCATTGGTACTTTGAATGCCCGCAACTGCCCTTCAGGCGGCGTGTTCGCGGCAAGATGGCGACGGCGATATCATGAAGCTGTATTGCTCAGTTAAATTTCAAGTTACATATATGTTCCTGCAATTACTTGCATAACTACACAATGCGACTGATGTTTCAGCGGATTGATGACATTTCACTTTCCAATTGATTTCAGATGTAAAACGTGGCTGTGAAATAATCGCATTCGCGCTCGCGACAATATCGCAACCCGATCTCCTCGATGTGGAATCGAAACGTTCATTGCTCCTGCATTGTTAAGATGGAGGCCAACAGCATAGCAAATGTGCGTCTTGTTTTGATTCTCTATAAACTCGGCCTGATTTTTGAGCGAGATCGAGATCAATATTGAGGGAAACGCTTCAGTACCAAGATTTGATCGATAGAGACTTTTGGTTCCCGACTTCAATCGTGTTAGGCTGTCAGCGCGGCGGACGTCATATGAAGACTGGTGCGCCTTGTCTAAAATCGGGCGCGTGCGTTAATTTCTATCTGTTGTTGACCGGTGGGACTATCTTCGGAAAACCCCTTGACGTCATCAAGGATCGGGTTAACTGGCGCAGGTGAATCGAGTTCACCCGCGTGTCACGCGCCTGCTCAAGGAGGACTTGATGGCGATTAGTACAGACGAGCTTTTCGATAGAGCTATGGAAATGTCCAAGCATATCGGAGAGAACTTTCTCGATCTCGCCCGTACACTAAGGCAGCTTCTGGAACGCGATCCTGATCTGTATCAGCGCATTGTAAGGACGTCGGATATTGATCGGCGCAAGGCGTATTACCTCGTCACGATCAGCAAAACGTTCGATTCTCTCAAGGTTTCGAGACCAAGGCTCCAGAAAATCGGCTGGACCAAGCTTGAAAAGATCAGCAAGCACGTCACCAAGGATAACGTTGACGAGTTGCTGGACATGGCGGAAGCAAACACCGTCAAGACGCTGGAAGCCTTGATGAAGGGCGAGCGGCCTATTGCGAATGCGCATTGCGTGCTCATGTATTTCACGCCGAGGCAGTACAAGGATATTGAAGAGATTCTTCTGCAAAACGGCGGCAAGCGGAGCGGGCGTGGCATCCTGAACAAGGAAAAGGCGCTGATCCGGGCCCTGAGCCGGGTCAAGGGCAAGCAGTTTGATCCGGAAGCTAACGAAGTCTGATGAGAGGACAGGGTCATGGCGCTGCGCTCTGATCGGATAAATGCCAATTATGCCGACCATGCCAGTGTGCTTGGTCACTCTGCATTCGAGCGGTCGAATGCAGATCGCTATACGATGATTTTGCTGATGATGATGACCACCTTCAATATCGCCTCTGCCTTCTTGCAAGCCTGATCGGCTTGCTCGCGATTTCGCGAGCTGGAACCGGGCCAAGCGCCCAAAGGCAATTGCCAGTCCTGCTGCAGGCGGACCTTCGGCTGGCCGATATTGAGAGATATCTATGTCCGATCATGGTGCAGACACGCGCGCGCTGAGCGACGCGCAAATCCAGCATTTCATCGACAACGGTTTTGTGCGGATCGACCAGGCGTTTTCCCGTGCGCTTGCGGAGGAAGCCCGGTCCATCCTGTGGCGCGATCTCGGCTGCGCTCCCGACAAGCCGGCGAGTTGGACGAAGCCGGTCGTCCGGCTTGGCATGTATGCCGACAGGCCGTTTGCGGAGGCGGCCAATACACCTTTGCTTCACGCTGCCTTCGACCAGCTTGTTGGCGCTGGCCGTTGGCTGCCCATCGCGTCGATGGGCACATTTGCTGTTCGCTTTCCATCTTCGGAGGATCCCGGCGACACCGGATGGCATGTCGATGCGAGCTTCGATTGGGAGAAGCCCGACTTCATGGACTGGCGGGTGAATATTTTCTCCAAGGGCCGGGCATTGCTGATGCTGTTTCTGTTCTCCGACGTTGGCGAGGACGATGCGCCGACCCGCATTCGCGCCGGTTCGCATCTCGACATCGCGCGGATGCTTGTGCTGGCAGGCGAGGCGGGCCTCACCTTGCGGGAACTGGTGGAGCGGTGTCCGCAAACCGAGGGCCGGCCGGAGATGACGGCGACTGGTGACGCAGGGACAGTCTATCTGTGCCACCCGTTCCTGGTTCATGCGGCGCAGCCTCACCGCGGCAAGCTGCCGCGCTTTCTTGCCCAACAGCCATTGCTACCACGTAAGCCGCAAAGCCTCGATCGGCCGGATGATATTTATTCGCCGGTTGAAATTGCCATCCGCAAGGGAGCAGCCGCGCCAGCCTTGTCACAAGCCAGGGGGACGCAGGCACGGCTAGATTAGGCTACGTGTTCCAAGCAGAAGCTGCATCAATTCGTTCTGCGTTGAAATGTTGAGCCGCGCATAAGCGCGCTTTCTGTAGGTGAGCACGGTGTTGACGCTGACCCCGAGACGGAGCGCGATTGCCTGGGATGACAGGCCGCGGGCGATGAGCGCCGTGACATCAAGCTCGCGTGCCGAGAGAACCGGCGCCAGGCGGCGCAGGCGCTGGGCAAAGTCCTCGACCGTTTCGGGAGCCGAAACGCCTGCCGCGTCATGACGGCGGGTCAGGGCCATCAGGAGATCGGCGGCGTCCATGATATTGCCGGCGGCGGCTTCGTCGAACGTGCGTCCGCTGTCCATGTAGAAATTGAGACGATAGGTGCGGCCATCGCGATGTTGCGAAATCGCCAGGCGATGATGCAGGCCGACGGCGTTGTAGCAATAGGCGCGGTAGACCGAATCCGCAATATCGCTGGCGGAGCTCTTCACGCTCCAGCATCCGTCCGTGGCTTTGGCGATGGAGGCAACACGGTTGGCGGGATCAAGCCGCCAGTAACGCGACACATATTTCTGCGCCACCGAAAAGGCGACGTCGCCGGTTCCGATATTTTCAGCAAGCACGACGCGCGGCGCGCCATCGCCATCGAAGGAGAAGGCCGTCAGGTGTTTGCAGCCGGTCATCTCATGCGCCAGTCCGAACAGCGCGGCGGGAAATTTCTGGCGGCCGACGGAATCGACGAGACCGATCAGACTGCGTCCGAAGCCGCCCGAAAGGGCAGCATCGTTATGAATTGGATGCGCTTCCATCAGAACCCTCACCCACGCCGCGTATCCCCCATCCCCAGCGAATAGTTAAAGACATTCCATTTCTCAAGCAAACTTAAGACGGGAGGCATTGTAATGACCCAACTGGGACGATCAGGCAGGTTCCATGAACTGAGCAATCTGGCCGGCAAAAATGCCGTCATCACCGGAGCCAGCAGCGGCATCGGCGCCGCCACGGCGATGATGCTCGCGGAGCTGGGCGCCAGGGTCATGGTCGGCTACCACCGGCGCGAGGACGCCGCCCGGTCTGTGGTTGCGGGGCTGCCGGGGGAGGGCCACGGGATCGTGCAACTGGCCCTGGAGGATATTGCTTCCGTCGAGGCCATGGCGCGCAAGGTCGGCGAAGTCTTTGATAAGGTCGACATCCTCGTCAATTCGGCCGGTTTCACCCGGCCGGTCCCGCACAAGGATCTCGAGGCCCTCGACATTCCCACGTTCGACGCCGTGCTGATCGCCGGCGTCCGTGGTCCTTATTCGGTTATTCGCGCGCTGCTGCCGTTGTTGCGCAAATCGGGCGAAGCGACCGTGGTGAATGTGTCGTCGATTTCAGGCTTTACCGCCTCAGGCAGCAGCGTCGCCTATTGCGCGTCGAAGGCCGCGCTGGACAATATGACGATGTCGCTGGCGCGCGCGCTTGGCCCGGGAATCCGTGTCGTCGGCGTATCGCCCGGCGCGGTCGCGACTGATTTTGTCGCCGGCCGGGATCGCGCGGCGCTCGCAGTGGAGGCGCCCAAAACGCCGCTGCAGAAGGTCATCGAGGCAGACGATGTGGCGCAGGCCATTGTCGCCGCGGTGACCACTCTGCGCCGCACCACCGGTGCCCGTATCATCGTCGATGGCGGGCGGCACCTAGGCTGAGGCCGACAGCGGCTCAGATTCGCTCGACGATGGACAGTCCGGAAACGCGGTCCATCAGATAGACCAGACCGCGTTCGTCCATAAAGACATCGTTGCTGGATGCGCGCCGTCCCGGCGCGTCGGGAATGTAATGGGCGGTCTCGCGCGGCTGCATCGGGTTGGAAATATCAAGGAACCGCAAGCCCTGGGCGAACCAGGCGACGGGCACTTCCGTTCCGCGGATGATCTCGACCGGCTGGTGACAGCCGGTCATTTCCGGATTGCGCTTGCCGTGGATGCCTTCGACTTGGAAGGTCGCGACCGGTACCGGCCGCGTCTCGTCGGTGGCGTCGACAATCCAGATGAAGGCAGCAAGCTCCGGCGCCATCTCGGGATCGAGCGGGTTCACGTCTTCGTCGGCGACGATCAGATAGCGGCGTCCGTTGATGGCGAAAGGCACCGGCACCAGCGAATGGGTCGGCCATGGAAAGGGCGGGCTCCAGTCGAAGCCGGAAATCTGCTTCGGCTGGCTCATATCGCTGATGTCGAGAATAATCCCGCCGCCGTGCCAGTAGCTGACATATAATCTGTCGTCGCGCCGGATGGCGTGATGGCAGCGGTGCTGACGGCCTTGCCATGAGGGCGTCTCGCCGCCGGCAGTCCATTGTCCCGGCATCCACCAGCGCCCGACTTCGCGCGGCCGCGCCGGATCGGCGAGATCGAGGATCATCACGATATTGCCGATATAGCCGTCGATCTCCGGCGAGATATAGGCGTAGCGTCCATCGAAGGTGAAGCGATGCACACCGGTGCCGTCGCACTGCCAGCGGGTGATCTCGCGCGGCGCCTGTGGATTGCTGATGTCGTAGATTCCCAGGCCGCCGCGCAGGCCTTCCTTTGCGGCAATGTCGGGCGAGACGATTTCGTGGTTGACCAGCATCAACCCGTTGGCAGCCTGGACCTTATGGGAATGCAGCCCCCACGGCACCGTCAGATGGGCAATCGTCTTCGGCTTGGCCGGATCCCGCAGATCGACAACCGACGTGCCGCTCGGCGCCGACATGTGGCCGATATAGCCGTAGGCGCCATCGACCACGATCTGCCCGCCGCCGGAGCAATCAAGACGCCCGACCTCGCGAACGCCCTTGCAAATGGCCATGTTTCAACTCCCCCATTCAACGAGTGCTCTGGAAGCACCTGGCGGTCCGCATGGACGATTCCGCGCAACCCCTTATGATGGGTTGGGA
>JAQGJO010000319.1 GCA_028290595.1 Hyphomicrobiales bacterium
CAACCAGACCACGGTGACCGTCGCGGGCTCGCAGGGCCATCTCGAATTAAACGTCTACAAGCCGGTCATCGCGCAGGCTGTGCTGCAATCGATCCGCCTGCTGACTGACGCCGCCGCCAGCTTTCGCGAACATTGCGTGGAAGGGCTCGAGCCGAACCGCGAGCGCATCTCGGACCTGCTGTCGCGCTCGCTCATGCTCGTCACAGCGCTGGCGCCGAAGATCGGCTATGATGCAGCAGCGGCGATCGCCAAGGCCGCGCACCACAACGGCACGACCTTGCGCGAAGAGGCGCTGCAGTCGGGCCTGGTGACGACGGACGAATTCGATTCGATCGTGCGGCCGAATAATATGCTGAGCCCGTCGGACTGAATTTTGTTTAAATTTAAAGGAGCCCTCATCCTGAGGAGCCTGCGCAGCAGGCGTCTCGAAGGACGGGGGCGTCAGGCCGCAGCCTTACCGTCATGGCCGGCCTTGTGCCGGCCATCCACGCCGTGCTGTGCCTCATCGTGGAAAGAAAGACTTCTGCCATAGGCATCTTTTGCAATAGCGAGGCAGCGTCACCGCGTGGATACCCGCGACAAGCGCGGGCATGACGCCGTTGGTTGGCTGCGGCGTATCGCCCCCGTCCTTCGAGACGCAACGCTTCGCGTTGCTCCTCAGGATGAGGGCTACTGGGAGCTTTCTGCCACTTGCAAAGACGCTACTTGTCCGCGCTGTCCCTTATGCATTGCTGGGTCAGCGCGTCATACTGCTTCTGCTCGCCTTCGCTGAGGTTGTTGCGCATGACCTTCTGCCACAGGCCCTTTTCCTTCGTGGTGGTGACGAGGCAGCCGCAGGTGCGGGCGCAATAGGCGGGATCGGCGCGGGCGTCGATGCAACGCGCCTCGCAGGTGCGCTGGAAATCCACTTCCGGCGAAACCGACGCAAATTGACGCGGTGCGAGAACGAGCGACAGCAGGAAGGCGATGGCGATCAGCACCGGCTGATGAGCCAGATAGATCAGCAGCGAATGACGCCCGCCGAACACAAACGTGCGGCGCACCGGGTTGGCCGCGGACCAGTGAATCAGAAAAGCCGGTGCGCCATAGCGTAACGCAGCCTGCGCCAGCGCAAGCCCCGCCAACGTGAAGCCGGCCCATGGCAGAACCGGGCGCCAGTCATTGGTGCGCGGTTCGTCGAACCCTAGCCCCAGCCACCAGTTGCTGGAATCGAACGCGGCGCTCGCCAGAAAATTCGGCGCGACGATCATCGCAATCGCGACGAGCGCCGTCACGAACCAGGGCGCGCGCGTGAAGACCAGCGCGAGAATGCTGCCGACAACGATGCAATGGAGGATGCCGAAGAAAATGGTGGATTCTGGAAACAGATACCAGGTCGCCAAGGTCACGAGCGCTGCTGCTCCCACCACCATGGCCAGGCGCAGAAAGTAAGCGTGCCAGTTCAGCCCGCCGCGCGCGGCCATGGCATGGCTGATGCCGACCAGCGCCAGGAAGGTCGCGGCGACGATATGGCCGAAGAACCGGAACCCGGGGCTTTGCGGAAACGACGCCGGGATGACGTTGAAAAATCCGAGGTCCCAGATGAAGTGGTAGACGAACATGCCGGCGATCGCCGCGCCGCGCGCGGCGTCGATCAACGGCACGCGCTTGACGGTCGCGATGTCCTGGGTGTCGGTGTCGGAAGACATAGTCGACGCTGACACCACTATTTGCCCATCGTCGCGCGGAAGCTTTGGAACACCATGTCAGGCGCGGACAGATTATGCCGCGACGGCACGGTGCGGCCGGCCCAGAGCTCCATCGCCTGTGCGCCCTTGAAATCCATGATCGTGCTTTCGCCCCAGGCGCTGGCGCCCTTGCCACGCCATTGCACGCGCGCCACGTCGGAATTGGTTTCGGTGATGTACATGGAGCGCAGAGACGCGAACGGCAGATTGTCGGGCATGGCGCGGTCAAGCGACACGTCGAGGCCTAAGTGATCAGAATCGATCTTGTCGATATGCACCTGCGCCGAGCCGCCGCGCACGTAGTTCAAGGTGAACGTCATCGTTGCCGGATCGAAGGCGATGTCCTTGATGGCAACGATGGGACGCTGCTGGGTTTCGACGGGGCCAATGAGGAACGACGACCCATAGGCGGTCCAGCGCATATCTCCAAATGGGAGTGGCCTGGCGCGCCAATAGCCGTCGGGCGGATAGAGCACGAGCACTTCTTCGGCGCGCTCGCGGTGCAGCTTCCACAACTGGATGAGATGAAAGCTCTGCCCGGCGCCATCGCCGACCTTGATCGGCACCGTGTTGGGACGCCAGAACGACGGGAAGACATAGCCGGTGAGCCAATATTCCGGCGTTTCCCAGAAGGTCACCCTCTTCGGCTTCGCCGCCTCGCTGGTGAAGACGCTGTCGCTCGACATGTCGCAGCTCGTAAAGTCCGGCGCCCAGCGATCGGTGACGATGGTGCCGATATAGGCCGGGTGCTGCGCCTGGATGCGGAACGAGCGCACGTCGGGCGAAGCGAAGTCGACACGGATATTGTCTTTCTCCGCGCAGAGCACCGGCTCGCTCAGATTGCGCATATCGACGGCGATCTCCGGCGCCTTGGCCGCAGGTGCGGGCGGCGTCTGCGCCAGGCAAAGACTGGTGAAGACCTGTGCAATGAGAAGCGGAGCAGACAACAGGAACGATTTCATACGGCCTCGTTTGGCAAAAGCTTGGTTGCGGCAGACGGCTCGATCGCATGCGGCGCATCGAGCCGCAGGAGAATCAACGGCGGCGAAATCTCTTCTGGAATAGCGCAAAGACCGATGCGCTCAAGCCAGTCTCCCAATCGTGGCGATGTGCTGATCACTGCGAAGGGAATAGCGACAATGTAGCCGAGTGTCAGCGGCAGTGATGGCACGATGATGGCAGGCGCCAGCAG
>JAQGJO010000335.1 GCA_028290595.1 Hyphomicrobiales bacterium
GTGGCCAGGCTCCGGCGCCATCATCCAGGTTGGCTCCAAGCCGAGATGAAGTTTGATCTGGAAATCGCCGCCTCATGCCGTAACGGCATAACCGTCTGACCGGTATTGTTTTGGACGCTGCCCCCCGCAGATTGTACTGAATCAAATCGAGCAAAAAAGGAAGGCGGTTTGCGAACCGCATACGACCGCTGTGGAGGGGATGCCAATGATGGATGACAGTTCCAACCGGATCGATCCAGCCATCCGGGTTTCGCGGGTTTCGCATTCATTCGGCAACGAGGGAGACCGGCGGCGCGTTAACGCCTTGCGCGAGACATCGCTCGATATCCGGCGCGGCGAATTGATGTGCTTCATCGGTCCAAGCGGGTGCGGCAAGAGCACTCTGCTCAACATTATAGGCGGATTGCTGACGCCGACTTCGGGAGAGGTCGAGGTCGCGGGCAAGCCGGTGGATGGACCCATGCCGGCAGATATGGCGTTCGTGTTTCAGGAAAACGCGCTCTTTCCCTGGTATACGGTGCTCGAAAACATCATTGTTGGACTAAGTTTTCAGGGCGTCGCCAAACAGGATCGGGATGCGCGCGCCCTGGCCGCGCTTGAAACGGTGGGCATGCCTGGCTTTGCCAATCATTATCCCTCGCAGCTCTCCGGCGGCATGAAACAGCGCGTGGCTCTGGCCCGGGCGCTCAGTCTTCAGACCGATATCCTCCTGATGGATGAGCCTTTTGCGGCGCTCGATGAGCAAACGCGCATGGTGCTCGGCGAGGATCTGTCGCAATTGCTTCACCGAGCCGACAAGACGATTCTTTTCGTCACACATAGTCTCGGCGAAGCTGTCTTTCTGGCTGATCGCGTCGCGGTATTTTCCGCCCGTCCGGGCGTCATCAAAACCATCATCGATGTGGACGAGCCGCATCCGCGCACGCCCGCTTTCGTCAAATCGGAAAAGTTCAACCGGCTGCGTAACGAACTTTACGATCTGCTTCACGACGAGATCCGCAAAACCGTAATCCTGACGGCCGCCTGATTGGCCTTGTTTCCAACCGAGAGCCGGACGAGATGAGAACTCAACCGCGAGTGTCTGGAACGGGGCTGGCAAGCTTTGCCGTCCAGGCCGGCTTTGTCGTAACTGTTTATGCATTCTGGTTTTCTGCCTCGGAGCTGCAGATCATCAGTCCGCTGGCGCTGCCGCATCCCGGCGCGGTCTGGAGCGAATTCACCAAACTGCTGGCGTCGGGCGATTTTCTGCCCGACCTGATGCTGACGCTCTCGGAGGTCGCAATTGCCTTCACGGCGGCGGCCATAGCCGGTTTGCTTCTGGGCTATGTGATCGCAAGATCGCCGGCGTTGGTGCGCATTTTCGAGCCGCTGCTGTCGAGCCTGAACTCGATCCCAGCGGTGATGTTTGTGCCGTTGTTCGTGCTTTTGTTCGGGCTGGGCATGTCATCGAAAGTTGTCATGGGTCTTTTGACCGGCTTTTTCCCTGTGGTGTTGAACACGATCGCCGGCTTTTCGAACATCGAGCCGATCTACCTGAAGGCTGCCCGTTCGATGGGCGCTTCGCAGAACCAATTGTTTCGGCGTGTGCTTCTGCCCTCGGCGTTGCCGGTTATTCTGACGGGGCTGCGTATGGGATTTATCGTCGCCTTCCTATCGATCCTCGGCGCGGAAGCGATCGGCTCCTATGCCGGTCTTGGCCATCGCATCGTTGAAAATGCGGAGACGCTCGCCATCCCCCGCATGTTCGCGTTCATCGCCTTCGCGATCATCGTAGCCGCGATGATCAATCTGCTCCTTAACGCGCTCGAGCGTAGCGGACGGTGGCAATAGGATGAGCGATACGTTGAAAATCACTGCATATGGTCGGAGCGATTCGCCCAAAGACGGTGCGAGAAAATCGCCGAAGGGAGACCGTGCGATGGCCTGGAGCCTCGCCTCGCTTCTCGAACACCCGGCCTACGCACGGACACTCTTCGTCGCACTGATGCTTTTGCTATGGGAGGTTTCGGCGCGAGCATTTGGCGATCCACTCTTCGTGGCGCCGCCATCGCAGGTGGCGCTTGCGGTTCCCGATCTGCTGCGCACGCCCGGCATGCCTTCGGCCTTGTGGACGACGACATGGGAGTTGCTTTTTGCCTTCGCCATCTCGCTGTTTTTTGGATTCTGGGCCGGGCTTTTCCTTGGCCGCAGCGGTTTTGCCAATCGTAGCCTGATGCCGATTGTCGTCATGCTCTACGCCATGCCGCAGGTAACGATTATTCCTATCTTTATGATGTCATTTGGCATCGGCCCGGCATCGAAAGTGGCTTACGGCGTGAGCCATGGCGTGTTCCCGATCATTCTTACGGTTGCCGCCGGCATGCAAAATCTGAAGCCGGTGCTGCTTGCCAGTTCCTATTCGATGGGGGCGAAGCGTTGGCAGGTTCTCCGCCATGTTCTGATTCCGCATGCGGTCCGCAGTCTTTTTTCCGGCATGCGCTTAGGGATGAACGCCACTCTGCTGGGCGTCATCCTCGCCGAGCTCTACGCGTCGAAAACCGGCGTCGGATATTTTGCGCAAAAATTCGCGGTCAATTTCGATCCGCGCATGCTGTTCGCTCTCATCACCATCGTTGCGGCGCTGGCGATCATCGTGAACGAGGGTCTGCGGCGTTTCGAGATCAATCTCAACAAATGGAGAGATCCGTAACAACTGGATCAGGCCGACAAGTGCGATTCACATAGAGACCTAAGGGAGGCTGCGAATGGGGAATTCACCAAGACTGCGTCATGTCAGGCGCGCCTTGAGCCTGGCGCTCATATGTCTTGTCGGCGGCATCGCGCCGGTTGGAGCTGCGACAAAATTATCCGTCGCCAAGGTTGCCGATGACTTTGCGCTCGTCATGGTGGATTTCGGCAATGAGCTCGGCATTTTCAAGCGTCGTGGTCTCGATGTCGATGTGACTCTCATCACGCAAGCGAAGATGGTTCAGGCGGTGATCGCGGGCAGTATCGATGTGGCGCTGGCATCGGGAACGACCCTCGCCTTTCCGGCGAAGGGCGTTCCGCTCAAGGGGATTGCGGCGATCGGCGGGCCGCCGCTGCTGCTTGTTCTGGTGGTCAGGCCGGACAATTCCGTTACTTCAATTGCACAGTTGAAAGGCCGGATGGCTGCGGTCACCAATGTCGGCTCTTTGACGGATTGGGCGGTTTCGCAGATCGCTGTGTCGCAAGGCTGGAAGCCCAGCGACATTCCGCGGGTCTCCGTTGGCGATACGCCGGTGCGCATTGCGACGCTTAAGACCAAGGGCGCTGATTCCGCGGTCATGGATATCGCGGCAGGATTTGATCTCGAAGCAAGAGGCGAGGCGCGTATCCTGGTTCGCTTTGGCGATCTCATCGAAAATTTCCAAAACCAGATGGTCTTTGCATCCGATGACGCCATCAAAAACAAGCGGGATGCCGTCAAGGCTTTCGTCGATGGCTGGCTCGAGACTGTCAATTATGCCTATACGCACAAGGCTGAAACCGTCGCTTTCACGCGGACGGCGCTGCGCATCAATGAAGCCGTCGCGACGCGGGTCTATGACGAGTTGATTTCGAAGAAATATTTGTCGCGTGATGGCGCGTTCAACAGCCGCGCCCTGGCGGCGATGGGCAAGGATCTGGTCGATATCAAGCTTCTCGATAAGGAGCAGGATTTGTCGAAGTTTGTGGTCACCGACTTCCTGCCTTCGAAGAACTGATCGCGGGCGCTGCAGCCGTCACGGCCGTGCGTGCGCCACAAAAAAAACGGGGCGCTTATGCAGCGCCCCGTGGATCAGATTGAGGGACCGGAGCGACAGCCTCTAAGTTTTCTGTCCGTTGCCCTGCGGCGGCTTGCCGGTCTGCGGCGGTAGCGGCTGCACCAGGGCGCCCGGACCGATCTTCTGCAGATTGCCGCTGATCACCTGGTCGCTGTCCTTGAGGCCGGTCGGAATGACGACCAGATCGCCTTCGGTGCGGCCGAGGGTGACCTGGCGCATTTCCACCTTGTTGCCTTCGCCGACCACATAAAGGAATTTGCCGAACTGGCTTGAGCCCAGCGCCACCTGCGGCACGAGCAGTGCGTTCGGCTGTTCGCGCAGCAGCAGGCGGACACGGACATATTGGCCGGGCACCAGGGTCTTGTCGGCATTCTTGATCGTGGCGCGCGCGTTGATCGTGCCGGTCAGGCGATCGACAGTGTTGTCGATGAAGGTCAACTCGCCCTTGTGGCGGGCTTCGGTATCGCCGGGGAAGGAGACTTCGGCAATCACCTTACCGGCGCTGCGCGCCTTCTGGATTTCCAGAAGCTCGGTTTCGGCCGGGTTGAACGTGACATAGACGGTGTCGAGATGAACCAGCGTGTTCAGCACCGTGCCGATGGAGCTGATCAGCGTGCCGATGGGGGCCTGGTTGCGGCCCAGGCGGCCATCGAACGGGGCGCGGATTTCGGTGTAGCTCAGATTCAACTGAGCGCCCCGAACTGCTGCGTCGTCAGAGATCAGCGAGGCTTCCGCCTGCCGTTCGGCGCTGAGACGCTGCTCGTAGATATCCTTGGACAGATAGCCGCTCTTGATCAGATCCTGGCCACGGAGCGTGTTGGCGCGCGCATAGTCGAGCGCCGCTTTGTCGCGCTTCTGATTGGCCTGCGCCTGATCAAGCGCACTTTGAAAATCGCGCGGGTCGATCTGATAGAGAAGATCCCCTTTCTTGACGTCGGTCCCATCGGCAGCCGGCTGGGCTTGAATGAAACCGGCGACCTTGGCCTGCAAGGTGATGCTGCTGATCGCCTCGGTGCGTGCCGAATATTCATAATAGATGGGGATAGACTTCTTCACCACAGACGCCACCGGCACGGGCATGGCGAACGGCGCAGGCGCCGCCTTGGCGGTCTGTTCGCCGGCGCCGCCAGGGGCCCACTTGTCCTTGGTGACGTAGGCTGCAGCGGCGACAACCGCTATCAGCGCGACGCTCACAACTAACTTACGGTTTGGCATATCAAAAAACTCCAATTATTCGGCTGGTTCGGCCGTCGCATGTTGTTGGTTTGAAACTTTGTGACCGGTCTTCTCGTCACCTTCGCGGCCTTCACGCAGGCGCTCGATGACGGCATAGAATACCGGCACGAAGATCAGTGTCAGGAAGGTGGCTGCAAGCATGCCGCCAAACACTGCGGTGCCGATCGATTGACGGCTGGCGGCGCCAGCGCCCTCGGCAATCATCAACGGCACGACGCCGAGGATGAAGGCGAAGGCCGTCATCAGGATTGGACGCAGACGCAGGCGTCCGGCTTCCGCCGCCGCGTCGATGATGGACAGACCTTCTTCGCGCCGCGTTCGAGCGAATTCGATGATCAGAATGGCGTTCTTCGCGGCCAGACCGATCAGCATGACGAAGCCGATCTGCGAATAGACGTCGATCTGCAGGCCGCGGATCCAGATGGCAAGCAGCGCACCGAAAAGACCAAACGGCACTGCCAACAGAACCATGAAAGGCATGGTCCAGCTTTCATATTGCGCCGCCAGGATCAGGAAGCAGAAGACGATCGCCAGCGCGAAAATGATGGTCGCGACTGAGCCGGCCCTGAGTTCCTGCAAGGTGATACCGGTCCATTCATAGCCGAAATCCTTCGGCAGGGCCGTCTGCGCCGCGCGCTCCATCGCCGCCACCGCCTGGCCCGAGCTATAGCCCGGCGCAGGGGCGCCGTTGATCTTGGAAGACGTATAGTTGTTGTAATGCGGCACGCTTTCCGGACCGATGATCGGTTTCAGCGTGCCAAGCGTGCTCAAAGGCACCATGCCGCCGCTGTTGTTGCGGACATAGAGTTTGGAGATGTCGGCGGCATCGGCGCGCGCATCCTTCTCGGCCTGCAGGGTGACGCGGAACGTACGACCGAAGAAGTTGAAGTCGTTCACGTAGAGCGAGCCGAGATAGATCTGCAACGTGCCGAAAATGTCCGGCAGGTTGAGGCCGAGCAGTTTCGCCTTGTTGCGGTCGAGGTCGTAGTTAAATTGCG
>JAQGJO010000361.1 GCA_028290595.1 Hyphomicrobiales bacterium
TTTGGGGGAGGGCTGTTTCAGGATCGCACTCATCTGCGTCAACAGATCGGTGAATGCCGCGGCTTCCGCCTTCGTTGCAGCATCGTCCAGTGCGCCGGCATCGTACATCGGCGAGAATTTCTTGATCGCAGCGTCGCGCGTTGCAATGTAACGGGCTTCAGGCGAGGGCGCCGCCGCGTCCGCGCTATGGAAGCTCAGGGTAAAAACCGCGGCGAAGCCGGCCATCGCGAGCGCTGCGGCCGATGGGCGGCGGGATCTCGTCGTTTCAATCTTCATATGCGTAGTCTCCGGCACTACCCGGTCATTTGACGGTAGCGCTCGCGATTGGACCCTGAGTCATGCCGATGGCGAAGTGCGCGATCTCACGGACCTTGTCGGCCTCAGCCGCTTCGACGGTCACCTTCCAATCGGCAAAGACCCGCCAGCCGATGGTGAAGTGTCCCAGGCTGGCAAGAAAGACGTGATTATCGACCAGCATCGGCAGTAGCAGCGGGTTGGTGTCTTTGAGCGTGGCTGCGGTCTCGGGTTCTGTCGTTTTGTCATCGGTCTGCGCGCCATCTGGAGCGGGGCGGTCGGCGAGACGCTTCAGACGCTGATACTCCTCGCGTTGCGGCCCGCTCAGCGCCGCCAGCAATTTCGCTTCCACGCCGGCGCGATCCTCTTGCGTCTGCCTGACCAGATCGAGGGCCGCGCGCTGAAATCCGCCGCAGCCGGCGCTGCCGCAATTGTTGGGTTCCCATTTGTACATGCTGGCCCAATTGTTGAACGTCTTTGCCGGATCGAAATGGGGGGCGAAGACAAAGCTGGCCGTGCATGGCTCCTGCCATTTGCCCGCGCTCCACGGAGTCAAAATCAATGTCGAGGCGAGGCTCGGCCCGGCATTGAGGTCGTCGTCGATCACGACGGATAAGCCATCGACCGAGGCAAAAGACCGTGTCTGACCGCAGGAACCGCCGGGATCGTTTTCCCCGCTCTCGGGGTTCGGCACGAGGCGCGCCTGTCCCCGGCCAGCGGCGAAAAATACCGTCGAATTGCAATGTGCGGTGCCGGCGACAGTGTTGGCGGCAAATAGATCGCTGCCGGGCAGATTGGAGACCGTCACTGCTTCCTGGGTGCCATCGAGCGCCTTCAGCAACTCCGGCGACGGGGTGAGGGGAGGCCGAAGCTGCGCTGCCTGCTTGATGAACGCCGGCTGCGAATAGGTCTGCAGCTTGAACCGCGTCGTTCCGGAAACGAATCCCGACGGGTGCCTGGACAGGATCATGCTGACCATGTCGAACTTATTTTCATTCGACGACGGCCAGTTGTGTTTAACCAGCGTCACCAGATGCTCGGCGGCGGCCGTGCATGAAGCCGCCGCTTGCGCGGCCTGGATCAGCGCGATGGTCACGGCGCAGGCGACTGCAGCGCGCTTGGCGACAGCAAAAAATGGCATGAAGGTCTCCCGCTCAGGCGCGATAGTATTGCATCGCCGATCAAGCGTGACTATCGCGAAAGCCCGAATCGCGCGAAAGCCTGAATCGCTGGAATCACTTGCCGGCATTTCTGCAAGTTGTGAGTCAGGTTCAGGCTGCGCTTTGCGCCGGATCTTAGGAGAAGCGCAGCAGGTTCTGCATCATGTTTTTCAGGAAGGACGTTTCGCCACCGGCGGTCGGTGTCGTGCGATCGAGGAAGTTGACCACCTTGCCGTCTTCCAGGCCGTAATTGGCGATGCGCTGGACCTTCTTGCCTTTGTCGAAATAGACCGCGAAAATCCGCTGGTCGGTGACGGCCGGCTGCATGAAGGCGAGCTTACGTTCGGTCTTCTGGCTGATGTAATACCAGGCGTCGCCGCCGACGGTCGAAGTGGTGGAGGGGGTGCCGAGGACCACCAGGGTCTGTTCGGCCGACGAGCCCATCTTGATCTGGTCCATGGTCTTTTCATCGACCACATAGCCGCGGTACACGTCGCCGTCATATCCCATGCAGCCGCCAAGGCTCGTAGCAAGCACTGTCGCCAGCGAAAAGCCCATCATTTTGGACCGGATATTCAGCTTCGTCATTCTTGATCCCCAAGCCGGACACAGGCGCAACGCGCGCATAATATAGGATTTTACTTGCATCCGCGACCGGCGATGCCTAACCCCCGGAGGCGCGAATTGCAAGGTTAGCGTTTAAAGGTAAATCAAGGCCGCCTGATAGCGTCCCTGGCGAAAGCAGACAGAAATCAACGATGGCATTCAGTTTTCTCCGTCGCTCCCGCAATCGGGAATTGATTGATCGGCTTAACGGCGAGATCATGGCGGCGTCGCGTCAGCCTGCCTTTTTTACGGGTTATGGGGTGGCGGACACGGTCGCCGGCCGTTTCGAGACCCTGTCCCTGCACGCAGGGCTGGTGATCTGGCGGATCGAGACCCTGCCTGAGCCGGGGCCGGACCTCGCCCAGGACCTGACCGATGCGGTGTTCCGCAATATCGATATCGCCTTGCGCGAAATGGGCGTCGGCGACGTCGCCATGCCCAAGAAAATGAAGGTCATGGCGCAGGGCTATCTTGGCCGTACCATCGCTTACCGGACCGGCCTGCACGAACCGGAAACGGATGTTCTGGCACGCGCGCTCGCTCGCAATGTCTATGGTGACGAGGACTTATATGAGAGTGCCGACTGCCAGCGGCTGGCCCGCTATACGCGCCGCCTGCATGAGGCCTACGATATGCTGAACCTCGAAACCATCATGGCCAAGCCGTTGCCGGTGGTGGCCGCATCGGATGTGTCCTGAGACCCGGGAGCGCAAGATGAAAAACGACGATCTTCCCAAAGATACTCCCAAGGCTAAATCCGCCAAATCCAAGCCGGCCTTCTCGCGGCCGGTGCTGATCAGCGATCTGCTGCGCGATCCAGCCCGGAGCTGGGATATCGAGGCCGACGCGGACGAACGTCAGGCTTTGGCGGAGCTCAACGAGATCGAGGGCATCGCCGCCCTGAAGGCGAAGTTCAATGCGGTGAAGGCCGGGAAATTCGTCCGCATCACCGGCCGGCTCGACAGCCGGCTAACCCAGGAATGCGTCGTCTCGCTCGAGCCGTTCGAGACGGAAATCTCGGAGGAGATCGACGCGCGCTTTTTCGAGGAGCCGACAGGGCCGGCGCGGCGCGCCGCCCGCGATGCGCGGTCTGAAAAGGCCGCCGGCCCTGGCCGCAAGACGGCGCCGGCGCCGCGCAAGCTGCCTGAACCGGTCTCGATGGAAGAGGACGAGGCGGAAGCCGTGATCGACGGCAGGATCGATCTGGGTGCGCTGGCAAGCGAATTTCTGACCCTGGCGCTCGACCCTTATCCGCGCAAGCCCGGCGTAGCTTTTGATAGTGCCGTGGTGGAAAATCCTGTCGAATCGCCGTTTTCCGAGCTTGGCGCTTTGAAGGGCGAGGGGCGCAAAAAATCCTAAAACAAATCGTAAGATTAGTTGTTGTTCGAGGCGCGCTCACGGGATTGCCTTCCAGTTCCAAATAGCTATTGTCCGCGCGGAAATTCCCGAATGGGCGCCCGCCGAGGTGATCGCGCAGGGTAGGAGCGGTTT
>JAQGJO010000384.1 GCA_028290595.1 Hyphomicrobiales bacterium
CAGCCCAGATCGGCCAGAGTGGCGGCAAGCTCGGATTCCGAACCACTCCTGGAGATCAGGTCGCGAAGCTCTTGTGCAGCGGCTCTCACCTCGTCTGCCGGCGATTCGATTACGTACAGCTCCACAACGGCGGTCGCTGTCGGCGAATCATCAAAGCAGTCCTGATGAAAGTACGCGCCAAAGAAATTGTGGAGGTTGGGATATCGCATCGATGGTCCGTTACTGGCCGGTTGCGGCGCTCCGGTTCATGCGGGTAGCCCATCAAAAGTCAATGAAAGCTCACGCAGCTTCGGCTCTGTGGAACAAAAAACGCTCACGCAACCGTTTCCAGTAACGACGAGCCATTCTCTGCGGTGGTTTGCAAGCCCTTGTCTTTGCTGCTCTTCATCGGACCAGCCACCGCTTTCAACCTCGACTACATGAAACCCTCTCGTAAATTGCGGGCTTGTCCAATAACTCGACAGGTCGCTTTCATCAAGCAATCTGAAACCGGCAACCTCGTGGAAAACAATCTCAAGTCCATTTTCCCCACCCGCACTTTCAGCGCTTGCGACCCAGACTGTCAAGGCGGGCCCTCGCAGACGCATCCCGGCAATATCTGAGTTGTGCTGAAGCCTATGTGCTTTGCCAAAAGGTTTGGTTTTAAGGTGCATGGGTGCTTTGGTCGTGCTCAAGAACTGACCGCTTCTGGCCCGAGTGCCGTCATATTGCCTCCAGGGCCGCAGTCAAATCTTGCGAAAAGTGGTGGTCCCACCAAGCGGTCGAAACCCTACCGCCGAGGCCCTGAAGCTCGCGTAGCAAATTGAGCAATGATTTGATCTGCGCAGGTGCCCACTCCGACCCCATCCGGTAATCGAGGGTGATCCGGTCGGCGAGAACGAACACGCCAAGCGGCGGGATAGGACAGCCGAGGCCAACGATGTCTGCAAGGACGACGTGAAATGGCGCGGCGACGCCAGACGCGACCAAGCTAGCGTCATCTGGACCGGCAAACGACTTTTCCGTGTGTGTCTCAGAAATCCAAATGAGACCGCCGCCACGCGTAACGTTCCGCGCGCCGCGTGCGTACAGGTGCCTAAACGCCAACGGGACCAACGAAGGTTCGGCGTAGGTCACGTCGATCTCGGGAAGCGAGCCATCATCCGTGTCGAAGTAGTTGGTCAGGACCACTTAGAGCCTTGGGAGGATGGGAAGTAACTCGTCAAGCAATCCAATCGGCCGGGACCTCGGATGACCACTCCTGGCTGTACTTTGCGACTATGAATCAAGAGCAGGCCCCACCCGTTAGCAAACACCAGCCAAACTCCCCAAGCAAGCCAATGAGGGCTGCAGCAAATCCGATGGACAGAGACAACACGGCTCGCGCAATCGGAGGCAAGGCACGTCGCGGCCAGCAGAAATAGGCCAAGGCCGTGATGACCATTGCCGGCACCGCAACAGTCAACCAATAACCCAGGAGACCAAGCTGTTCCAGAGCGATCCGATGCCAGCCACGGACGAGCATCAGCTTGAAGTAATAGATGTGGGCGAGCGCCGACCCCGCAACAAAGACCGCCAACAAAAGCATCGCGGCTGTTCGTGCACTTTTCATTCGCAGGCAATCTACCTCGCCAGCTGTAGAGCTCATCCGTCACCGACCGAAAGAAAGTGACCCGTTGTGCCCAATGTCGCCTAACGGGCAACTGTCGCGAACGTAGATTCAAAGACAAACACCGCATAAGTGGAAATCGGCCGCTGAGGACGAACGACTGCTCCTGGCCCGACTGCAGCCCTATTTCTGGACTGCGCAGGAGCTGAAGAACGCGCGTGCCTCTGCAGCAAGCTGCTCCAGATGCCCAGATTCGAGGACCAGCGTAAGGCGGGCGTACCACTCAGGAGGTCCATCTTTTGGATCCAGGATGACTTTAAGGCTGATGTGTCCGAGTGAATCGGTTGTGGCCCCCATGCTCATCTCTCCGTCCAGGGCACCCCACCCCTTTTCCCCTTTCCAACCAGTCCATTCGCTGACCATCTCATCGAAAAGCCTTGCTGGCGATACTCCCATTTCCGAGTTCCCAACGAGCGTAGTCGCACTGAAGTCATTGCCTTCTAAGGTCACGAGATAGCTTGCGAGCCATCCGTCCCGTTGGTAGCGGCGAGAGTGGAATCGAAGCTTTGTTTGACGTTCCGAGGTGACTAGAAATTCGTTCATGCTTTACTCTCGAATGGCGGCCTTGAGACGGTTTCGGCTTGCTTCGCGAAAGTCCGCTTCTGGCCCGGACGCTGTCTTAGCGAACATACACGGCAAGCTCTTCTACGAGCTTGTCAGCATCATGCAAGCCGTCCAGCATGAACGGCGGTGCAGCCGTGAAAACCAGCTTTATCGGCTCAAATTTCGAGGCTTGCTCGATCGACTGCAACCGGTCGAGAAACAGGCGTTGCTCGCTTACGGCAGACCGGTAGACGAGCCGATTTTCGACAACTTCAACCTCGACCTGCTGCGCTGTTGCGCTGTTGCCAGATTTCGGGCATGAATCCGATTGGACGCCGCGCACGTAGTGCCCGAACCGGTTGACGAATGTCGCGTCGTCGCGGAACAGTGCGCCGAAGGACTTCATGTCGTGACTGTTCCAGGCGGCTGGAAACGCGAGGAGCGCATCTTCGGGTCGTCCTGTTTGAATCATGTGGATTCCGAAAATCCCGGCGTCTCTGCGAACGTCTTCGTCTGCGCGGCTGCATTCATGTCGGCTCCATTCGGATGGTGGTTGGCGGCCGATCATTCCATCAGAAGGCCCAGCGCGTGTTCGGATAAAGCGGGTTGTGAATGCGCGCACCGCCACTTCGCCTTCGCATAGACAGCCTTCGCGCCTCTTCCCAGCTCACATCGTCGAACTTCTGATCGCAAGCAGGGAAACAGCCCTCGCCGTCAGAGCATCCTGTCGCGATTTTTGGTCTGAATCGCGCTCTGCCCGGCCTTTTGTCGGGAATTTTCGCCCCGCCCGCGGGAAAACGACGCCGCCCCGGTTTAACCCGAGACTAAAAAATGACCGATCACACGAAGAAATAAGCGACAAAATCTTCTTTCTAGAAGAATATTTGCGACAGATCGGCCACATGGGAGCTTTTGGGACCAAGAAATGCGACAAGACGAAATCCTTCTTCTCAATGCCGAACTGACGCCCGCAGAGCAGCGCGCGGTGCAGCGAAAGGTCGTCGCAGGGGAGTTGCGACGCGTGCGCTCGGGCATCGCCACACCGCTGCCAGAACCTGAATGGCCGGCACTGTTCAAGCGTGAAAGGGCACGGGTGCTGGCCGCCCTTTTCCCCGACGCCGTGGTGGCCTTCCGAAGTGCATTCGACGGCATGGCTGGAAGCATCATCTATCTGTCCGCAGGCTACCGACGAGTGGTCGAACTACCCGGACTGACAGTGTCGATCTGGAAAGCCCCCGGCCCGCTCGAGGGCGATACGCAAATCCAGGGGCGGAAGCTCTACTTCCCCAGCCGCGAGCGGATGCTGCTGGACGCAACGGCGCCGCCGCCGCGCGACGACGATGTCGCTTACCCGCGAAAGATCAGCGCGGAGGAACTAGAAGGGCGGCTCATATCCATCTGCGATTCACGCGGCGAGCCGGCATTCGTTGCGCTGCGCGATCGGGTGCATGAACTCGGCAAGCAGTTGAAAACGCCAAAAGCCCGCCTCGACGATCTGGACCGCCTCATGGGCGCCATCCTTGGCACGCGGCCCGATCGCAAGATGGCAACAACACAGGGCACTGGCCGTGCCAAGGGCTATGACGCGCCGCGCATGGATCTCTTTCACGAACTCGTCCGCGTGCTGAAAGTGAGGGACTTGCCTCGCATCGCAGACATGGCGGCCACGTCTCCGGCCACGACCAATTTCGCGTTTCTGGAGTCGTACTTCAGCAATTTCATCGAGGGCACCGAGTTCGAGGTGGACGAGGCCCGTGCCATTGCACTCGAAGGCAAGATCAGCGCGCTGCGGCCGAAGGACTCACACGACATCCAGGGTGTCTTCGAACAGGCGAGCAACCCGCTCTGGCGCGCGCGCGGCGTCACCGACATCAAACAGTTCGAAGGTAGCCTCCGCGAGCGGCATGCGCTGATGATGGCCGCGCGGCCGGAAGTCTTGCCCGGCGAATTCAAGATGGTGAGAAACGTTGCCGGCAACACCGCCTTCGTCGAGCCCAGACTGGTCGTCGGAACACTGCGCGAGGCAGGTCTGCTGCTTCATGACGTCGACGCCGGCCTGCCTCGCGCGCTGCTCGCGATGTTCATCGTGTCGGAAGTGCATCCGTTCAATGACGGCAACGGCCGTCTCGCGCGACTCGTCATGAACGCGGAGCTGAGTGCCGCGGGAGAAGCGCGGATCATCGTCCCGACTTTGTACCGGGAGCAATACCTCGACTGTCTGCGGGAGCTGACGCGGGCCGGCCGCACCGACCCGTATCTCGATGCGATGACGAACATTCAAAGGTGGACCGCTGCGTTCGACTACCAGGACCTCGACCAAACCATCAACGTGATGAGGGAATGCAATGCCTTCGAAAGGTCGTTGACCACGCATGAACTCAAATGGCCGCCAGACGTTGTCCGCTGACGCAGCTCACTAGCAGCGACAGCTGCGCAGCATCACCCGTTGCGGCCATACTTGCTTTTCACGTTCCTCTTCAAACCGCTGGAGATTCAATGAAGCGATCGATCAAGTTCATGGCGGCCGCCGCGTTGTCGGCGCTGTTGGCCTTTCCCGTGTGGGCGCAGAACGTCAAGGTGACGCCGCTCGGCGGCATCGACGGCGAGTTCTGTCCGCAAGACCGGGCGCTGATCTTCGAAGACCCGAACGGCACGCGCATCCTTTATGACCCGGGCCGCACCGTCGCCGGCGCGACCGATCCGCGGCTCGGCAAGATCGACATCCTGCTGGTGAGCCACATGCATGGCGACCACCTGGGCAACGCGCACAACAAGGCGCCGAATGCCGGCAGTTGCGCCAGCCCCGACATGTCGGTGTCGGACATTCCCAACTCGAACGCAGTCAACATCGCGCTCGCCAAGAAGTCGAAGATCGTCACGGGCAGCGAGATGCCGCCGTTCTTCGCGGCCAAGCTCAAGGCCCTCGGCGGCGACCCGGCCAACTCGATGCTCGCGCGCTTCGGCGGCAGCGTGACGGTGGGTGGCGTGCGCATCGCCACGGTGACCGCCATGCACAGCAACGGCGTCGACCCGGAATACATCGGCGGTGAATTGGGCAAGGCGATGAAAGAAGCCGGCATTGCCGGCGACGTGGGCCTGGCGACCGGCTACGTGCTGTGGTTCAGCAACGGGCTCGTCGCGTACCTCTCCGGCGACACCGGTGTCACGGCCGACCAGGAACGCGTCGTGCGCGATTTGTACAAGGCGAAGCTGGCCGTCATGAACATGGGCGACGGCTTCACGACCGGCCCGGCCGAAGCAGCCTTCGTCATGAACGAACTGGTCAAGCCCGCGTCGGTGATCCCTTCGCACGCGAACGAGGTCGGCACGGTCGGCGGCAAGGTGCGGCCCGGCAGCAAGACCGAAGCTTTCATCAAGGCGGTGAAGGTGCCGGTCTACGTGCCGCTGTCCGGGATCACGATGGAGTTCACCGCGACCGGCGCATGTGCCGCAGGATGCCCGGCCAATTGATAAAGACCACGGGCGCGATACCGCGTGCGCTGCTTGCCGCGCTGATGTCGATCGGCTGCGCGGGCGCCCATGCGCTCGGCGCCGACTACGGCTACGACAGCTTCAAGACGCCCGACGCCGTCGACTGGGTTCAGCTGTGCGGCAGCTGGGGCAAGGACCATCAGGGCACCTACCGCGTGGTGCATGCCGAGCAGTACGCGCAGTCGTTCCTCTACGTGCAATGGATGACGCGCGACGCCAACGGCGCTTTGCATGCCGAGCACACGGTCGCCATCGCCGAACTCGACAACGACCATGCGGAGATCGCACTGACAGACCTCGCCTGCCGCGCCACGCCCCGTGGCATCGTCGTGACCGCGAAAGCAGATTCGGGGCACGACGACAAGCTGCGCCGCGTGATGATCGAGGTCGGGCCGGCGGCGGGGCAGTACCGTTACCGGGCGCAGCGGGCGCGTTGACGGCGCTTTGACTCACCGCCCGTTCCGGTACTCCAGAAGCGAGACGATGAGGCAGCCGCCGAAGAACAACACGCCCAGCAGCCCGTTGCCCCGATCCTTCCAGTTCGGGCCTGCCGCCATCAGCCAGATGCCGCCAAGGACGAAGACCAGGCACCCGAGCGCCATGATGACCATCACCAGCTGCCGTGCCACGCTCACCACCTGCGGCGGCGGCGAATAGCGGGGCGCAGGGTCGGTCAGACCCAATCGTTCGGGCAGGCACGCCAGAGGCTCGTCGACGTCCGCGGGCAGCAATCTGAAGCTGCGCGCGATCGCATCGATGCGCACGGTTCGCCACGCACCCGCACGATCGGCCAGCGGCAACACGACGATGCCGGCAGCGGGAAATTGCGCGGCCTCGGGCGCATGGCCACGGCCAGTGACCTCCACCAGCCGATCGCCGTGCGGAAGCGCAATCACGCGGGTCGTGCCCCATGACCCGAAGCGCTCGTCTTCGGCGAAGTCGTATTCGATGCGTAGCGTGCCATCGGGCGACAGCACGATCGTCGGCGAGTCGGGTTCGGCGTGGAAGGGCATCGCCGACAGCCTAACGGCCGCTCGCCCT
>JAQGJO010000386.1 GCA_028290595.1 Hyphomicrobiales bacterium
AGACGCCGAAGACGAGCAGCAGCCCGACCGTGCCCGGCACCTTGCCCGTGTCGAGCATGGCGAGCGTCAAGGCGCCATAGGCGACAAATTCTCCTTGCGGGACAAAGATGACCCGTGTGACCGTGAAGACGAGCACAAGCGCTATGCCCAACAGCGCATAGATCGCGCCATTGGTAATTCCGTCCTGTATCAAGAACAGAAGGATGGTTGCATCCATCCGGTTTCTCCCCGCCGGCCAAAAGGCCGCCGCCCCGTTGAAGCCGGGGCAAATCTGGCGGCGCATCCCTCCCGCGCTTGCCATCATGGCCCGGCCGATATTATAATGATGTATAATTGTTATATAATATAATCAACTGAAAAGTTTTCTCATGACGACGGACTTGCGGGTCAAAAGCAAACGCCCTGCCCGAACAAGGCGCAAGCCGGACGCGCGGAAAGCGATGGAGGATGGCGCTCCGAGCAATCCCGCGATCGAACTCGCAGGCGTCGAACTCGGAGATCTGGCCGACATGACAGGCTATGCGTTGCGCCGCGCGCAGATCGCCGTGTTCGAGGATTTCCGCCGCACCGTCGGCAAAATCGGCCTGCGGCCGGCGCAGTTCAGCGTCATGATCGTCATCCATCGCACGCCGGGTCTCAAGCAGACCGAGGTCGCCAATGCGCTCGGCATCCAGCGCACGAATTTCGTCGCCATGGTCAACGAGCTCGAACGTCTCGGCTGGGTCGAACGGCGCGCGCTCGACCGGCGGTCGCATGCGCTGCATCTGACCAGGGCCGGTCAAAGCAAGCTGAACGAGGCTCTGGCGATCGAGCGCAAGCAGGAAGCCCTCTACGATAAGATTCTCGGCCCTGGCGAGCGGTTGAAGCTGCTCGACATGCTGCGACGGCTGCAGGTCAGCCTCGAAGCGTAAGTGCCTTCCTCTGTCATTCCCGACGCGCCGCAGGCGCGAGCGGGAATCCAGGCGCTGCAATTGCATTGATGTTGGTCGTTGGCGTCTGTGATGTGCTGGATCATCAGGTCTGGATCCCCGCTCGCCCGCTTCGCGGGCGTCGGGGATGACAACTTCGATCAATGAATCTCCTCGGTGAAGCGCAGGGCTGTCGCGAACATGCCGTTGCGATAGTAGAATTTGTGGCCGCGGAAATTCGCCATCGGCGTATCGAGCAGCAGTTTGCCGCAGCCAAGCGTGCGGCATTCCTGCCGCAAGCGCTCCAGCAAAGCGGCGCCATAGCCGCTGCCGCGCTCCGCCTCGCCCGTCACCAGATCATCCACATACATATGACGGCCATGGACGATGTTCTCGCCGATGCGGAACCCGGCCAGAGCCCGCGGCTCGTCGTCGGCCAAAAGCGCGAACAGCCGATAGCCGCCTTTGGCAAGCTGATGCCAGAGCGTGGCGAACTGCGTCGCGCTCGTCAGTTGCGGGCGCAGCAGGCGCATGACCGGAAAGCAGGTGGCTGCCTCGATCTCATTTTCAACTTCGCGAATGTTGAGCTTCATGTGTGGCGCGGTCCTCGTCTTTTTGCCCTGAACATGGCCGGGCGATTTGCGGCTCCCCGTCAAATACGCCAGATTGACTGTCGGCGCACGGGGGTGTCACCAGTCATGGGAACAATTCTGTTCTATCTGTTCCTGGCCTATGCCGGCATCGGGATCATCATCGCGGCCGGGTTCGTACTTGCCGGCGTCTCGCACGTATTGCCTGGAACCAGCATGACGATCGGCGCCAGGCTGCTCATCGTTCCGGGCGCGATCGTGTTATGGCCCTACGTCCTGCGGCGCTGGATCGCGGGACCGCAATCATGAGAGTGGAACACCGCAAATTTCATCGACGCGCCTGGCACGTGCTGTCGATCATCGTCACGGTGGGCGTCATTCTTGCGCTCTGGCTCCGACCGCCGCCCGATCAACCCGAGCCGGTGCAACCAGCCGCCAGCGAGGCGCGCTGATGAGCGCCGGGTTTCAGGCGGTGCAGTGGAACCGCAGCAAGATCGTCTACGATTCAATCATGGTGGGCCTGACGGCCTGTTACATCGGCGGTTATACGCTCATCGCGCATAAGCTTGCGCCGGTGGGCAAGACGCCGGACTGGGGCGATCTGCGGATCGCCGTTTTCGGCTCCTGCGCCTTCCTGATGATCACGATCATCCTATGCATCGGGCCGCTGGCGCGGCTCGACCGGCGGTTTCTGCCGCTGCTCGCCAATCGCCGCCATCTCGGCGTCTTCACCTTCTTCATCGCGGCGCTGCACGGCTGGTCGATTGTCGACTGGTTCGCGGTGCGAGACAGCCTGCCGGATCTCGTCACCGAGCTGACGACGCCGTCGAACTACGCCAAGTTCATCGGCTTCCCGATCAAGGCGCTGGGCATTGCGGCGCTGACGGTATTTTTCGTAATGGCGGCAACAAGCCACGACTTCTGGCTCAAGTTCCTCTCGCCTGCCATCTGGAAGTGGCTGCACATGGCGATCTATCTCGCCTATGGCCTGCTGGTCATGCATGTGGCGCTGGGCCTGATGCAGGACAATCGCAGCCCGGTTGTGCCCATCGTGCTCGGACTTTGTTTTGCCACGGTGACAACGCTGCACATTCTTGCTGCGCGGCACGCCCAATCTTCAGAGAGCGAAGAGAAGCTGCCGTCAAACGGCTGGATCGCTGTCGGGCCGCCGTCCTCGATCCCCGACCAGCGCGCGCGTATCGTGCATGCTCCCGACGGCGAGCGCATTGCCGTCTTTCGCGATGGAGACAAGATCGGCGCCGTGACGAATGTCTGCGCCCATCAGAATGGTCCGCTCGGCGAAGGCAAAATCATCAACGGCTGCATTACCTGTCCCTGGCACGGCTGGGAATACAGGCTTGACGATGGCTGCGCGCCACCGCCGTTCACCGAAAAGATCGAGACCTATCCAGTGCGGATCAACGCGGGCATTGTTGAAGTGAGCGTCTCGCCGCTGCCAGCGGGAACGCCAAGCGCCCAGGAGCCCTCATCCTGAGGAGCGCCTGAAAGGCGCGTCTCGAAGGACGGGGGCGTCACGCCGCAGCCCGTCAACCTGTTCTTGCTACACGCCCTGAAAAGCCCATATCCATAGATACTTTGTGAGCCTGCGGCCTTGTGCAACGCTGCTCACCATGACCCTCTTACACGCGCCCGTCCTTCGAGACGCAACGCTTGCGCGTTGCTCCTCAGGATGAGGGCTTCTGGGGGCTTTCTGCCACTTGCAATCGGCCATTCGGCGCCATTCAGCGAATTATCGGTGGCTCGTGTCCAACATCATTCGTCTAGCATCCTCGCGGCCATGCGTTCGCCGACCATCATGGTCGGCACATTCGTATTGGCGCAGGGCACGTTGGGAAATACCGACGCATCGCAGACGCGCAGGCCACCGACGCCGATGACGCGGCCGTGGGAATCGGTGACGGCGCGCGGATCGTCGCGACGGCCCATGCGGTTGGTGCACGACACATGCCAGTGGCCGAGCACGGAATTTGAAATCCATTCTGCGCAGATCGAATCATCATTGACGAGGTCGCTCATCTTCGGTGCATCGGCGATCATGTATTTGATGATCGCCTTGCGGGCGAAGGGTGCCGTTTCCATCACGGCGGCGCCGACCTTTGTTTGAAAGTCGTTCCAACGGCTGTAGATGGCGAGCTGGCGCGCCTTGTCGGACTGGCTGATCGGAAAGATTTCCTCGCAGGCAGCTTGAATGGCCGGATGCGCCTGCAGCTTGATCAGCATGCGCGTGCCGTCGATCAGCCGGCGCATATCGCGCGGATCCGAACACATGTTGAAATCGATATCCGGCCCCACAGCAGGGTCGGCGGATTTCAGCTTGAGCTCGCCGGTCGAGAACGAGCGGTTGACCCACATCATCATCAGGCCGATGCGCGCACCAATGGCGTGCCACGCCGATTTGTCGTGGGCGTTGATATACATGTCACCGGCCGGGCATCCCTCAACGCCGGATGAGTAGCGCAGGCCGGCGAGAATCTGCCGCCGCAATGTTGCCGGCAGGCGCGACTGCGGCTTCATGAAGACGCCGAGATTGACGCCCGGATGTTCCTGCAGATTCTTGCCGACGCCGGCCCGGTCCGCCACCACGTCGATGCCTAGCGCCTTGAGCTCCTGCGCAGGACCGATGCCGTTGCGCAGCAGGAACGCCGGCGAATGGATCGCGCCCATGGAGAGAATGACTTCGCGGGCGCGCAGGTCGAATGTGCGGCCTTCGCTGCGGGCGACAAGGCCGACGACTTGGCTCCCCTCGAACAGCAGACGCTCCACCTGCGTCAGCCCCATGATGGTGAGATTGGGTCGGGCGCGGACCTCTTTCGTCAGATACCCCCGCGCGGCCGAGATGCGCTCACCGCTCATGGTGTTGTTGACGACGAGGGGGAAGAAACCATCGGTGCCGAGGCCGTTCTGGTCCTCGATGTCGTGCCAGCCCGCGTCCTCGATGGATTGCATCACGGCGGAGGTGAACGGCGGCCATTGCTCCTTGAACCAGCGGCGCATGGTGATGGGGCCGTCCTTGCCGTGCAGCGGGCCGTCCAGATCGACATCATTCTCGAGCTTGCGAAAATAGGGCAGGACGTCGTCCCAGCCCCAGCCGTCAGCTCCCGCATCTGCCCAGGCGTTGTAATCGGTCGGCAGGCCGCGATTGGCGCACATGCCGTTGATGGCGGAGGTGCCGCCAATGACGCGGCCGGCCGTATAGCGGCGGCGCGGGCGGCGGTCGTAATCATTGCCCGGCCGCGGCGCGAAGGCCGACAACAGGCCCGGCCAGGTAAACCTGGGATTGGAGTGGGCGTTGCCGGAAAAGCCGTCGATGAGCTCGTGCGGCTCGGTTCCCGGCTCATAATCCGCGCCGGCCTCGATCAAAAGTACGCGATTGGCGGAACGTTCAGATAGCCGGCTGGCCAAGGGACTGCCGGCCGAACCGCTGCCGACGACGATATAATCATAGGCCTGAGCGCCTGCGCCGTTCATGTTTCCTCCGCTTTTTATTTCTGTTTGCGGACATATTAGAGAGGAAACGCGGGCTGTGTCATGGCTGGAATAGCGTGGCCAACAGCAAAGGGCGGGGCCACTACAGCCCCGCCCTTCATCATGTCTGCAAATGCGTTGGATCAGACGCCTTCGACGATGCGCAGATCGCGCACGCAGCCGCCGGCAAGCGCCTTCAGCGCCGCCTGATAGCCTTCGCTGTCGTGGGTCTTTTCGGCCGCTTCAACGCTGGGGAATTCAATAACGACGGTGCGCTGCAGGACGCCGGCCTCATAGGCTTTGACAGCCGAGCTGCGCGCCAGGAACTTGCCGCCGCCCGCCTCGATGGCCGGTCCTGCGAGCTTGGCATAGGCAGCAAGCTTGTCGGTGTCGGAAACCGAGTGATAGGCGCTGATCCAATAGGCCTTGGCCATAGATTTCTCTCCCTGGAGACTGGTTGTCGGAAAAGGCGATGAGCCGTGGCGGCAAAATGGCAGGCCCGGCGCTTGAGAGCAATAGGGCTTGGACAACGGGATTTGAGCGCATTGCGCCGCAACCGGGCAAAACGGAACAACTGTCACCAGCGGCTATTTGGCCCTTGAATTCCCATGATCTTGCCACCATCTTGCCGCGCGGCGGCGGGATGGCTATTCCCTGTCGCACGAATAGCTGGGGCAATCCCCGGCCAGGGACAAAGATTAGGCCATTTGAAGGGGGAGCGCATATGACACTCGTCGAGACGCGCGGTCTCGTGAAACGATTTGGTTCGTTCACGGCCGTAAACGACGTGTCGTTTTCGGTGCAACGCGGCGAGGTCGTCGGGTTTCTGGGGCCAAACGGCGCCGGCAAGTCGACCACAATGAAGATTATCGCCGGGTTTCTGGAACCGTCGTCGGGCGAGGCTTTCGTCGCCGGCCACAACAGCCGCACCGACGCACTGGCCGCCCGAAAGCGGCTCGGCTACCTGCCGGAAGGCGCACCGGCCTACCCCGACATGACGGTGGGGGATTTTCTGGAATTCATCGCCGCCATGCGCGGCCTCGATGCCGCCACAACGCGCAAACGGCTCGGTATTCTGGTCGAGCGCATCGATCTCGCCGAAGTCTGGAACCGCCGCATCGACGCGCTGTCGAAAGGTTTCAAGCGCCGCGTTGGCATCGCCCAGGCGCTGGTGCACGACCCCGACGTGCTGATCCTCGACGAGCCGACCGACGGCCTCGATCCCAACCAGAAGCACGAGATGCGCGAACTCATCCGTGAGCTGGCGCCCGAGAAGGCGATTGTCGTCTCGACGCATATCCTCGAAGAGGTAGAGGCGATCTGCACGCGAGCGCTGATCATCGCGCGTGGCGTGATCCTCGCCGACGGCACGCCGGCAGATCTGCTTGCCAAGGCGCCCCCGTCCGATCCGGACCGTCAGCGGCTGGTCAAGACGACGCCGCTGGAAGATGCCTTCCGCCATATCACCGCGATAGCGTTTTCCGATTCCATGGAATCGGAAAGACGCGTCTAGTTTTTTAAAGAGAGCATTTTCTTCACGCGAACCGGTATCCACTTCGCTTGAAAATGCTCTCGAACAGGCAGGAGCCTGAGAGCAATGAAGACTGTTTACCTGGTTTTTCGCCGCGAGTTCGCCGGCTATTTCTCCACCCCCATCGCCGCCGTTTTCCTCATCGTCTTCCTCGGCATGGCAACAGGCCTCACGTTTTTC